>JBBTAG010000037.1:0-22899 GCA_038044345.1 Nanobdellota archaeon | reverse complement strand
CAATCAAACTTTTTTTATTTGCCAGATTGAGATTTATTCAATTCGGACAGAGCATATGTATCGAAACCTTCTTAAACTTTCAGTATCAATTAAAATCATGACAAATAAGGAATCAATAATCAAATTGGAAGGAGTGACTAAATATTATTATATGGGAGAAAATGTTGTCAAGGCGCTGGATGGAATAGACATTGAAATTGATAAAGGAGATTTCGTAGCGATAATGGGGCCTTCTGGTTCTGGAAAGAGTACTGCAATGAATTTAGTTGGCAGTTTAGATTTGGCAACCCATGGAGATATTTTTTTGGATAATTTTGATATTGAACATTTGGAAGAATCTGAATTAGCACAAATCCGTGGGAAAAAAATAGGCTTCATATTCCAAAATTTCAATTTAATACCAAATTTAACGGCAAAAGGCAATGTAATGCTTCCAATGCTTTTTCAAGATGTTGAAGGAGAAGAAAGAGAAAGAAAGGCAGAAGAGCTTCTTGCTCTTGTTGAATTAGATGATAGAATGGATCATTATCCCAATCAACTTTCTGGTGGCCAGCAACAAAGAGTGGCAATTGCAAGATCTCTTGCAAATGATCCAGAAGTGATTCTTGCCGATGAGCCAACGGGCAATTTAGACACTAAAACTGGGGAGAAAGTAATGCAATTCTTGGAAAAATTAAACGGGGAGGGAAAAACCATAATCATGGTCACCCACGATTCTAACCTGGCAAAGAAGCATGCTAATAAGGTTTATTGGTTGAAAGATGGTAAAGTTGAAAAAGTAACCAGAAGATAGATATAAAAATCTCTTTTAACTAGTATCAAAATGAAACAAGAGATATTAGAAGGAATGATAGGTCTTGAAATTCACACTTATCTCATAACGAAAGAAAAATTATTTTGCCAGTGCATTGCGTCCAGGGAAAGAGGTTTACAGCCAAATATCAATGTTTGCCCTATTTGTACTGGACAACCAGGAGCAAAACCTATGCTTTCTAATAAAACTGCGGTCAAAAAAGCAATTCAAATAGGTTTAATGTTGCAATGTAAGATAAATGAGCATTTGATTTGGCAAAGAAAACATTACAGCTGGCCCGATCTTCCAAAGGGATACCAAAACACCCTTTCTGGAAAATATGCAATTCCTGTTGGAGAGAAAGGAAAATTTCAGGGCATAAAAATAAGTTCGATGCATTTGGAAGAAGACCCTGCTTCCTGGAATCCTGAAACTGGAGAAATAGATTATAATAGGTCTGGTTTGCCCTTGGTGGAAATAATCACGGAGCCTGAATTTGCCACATCAGAAGAGGTTACTTCTTGGTTAAATAAATTAATACACAATTTAGCATATCTGAAATGTGTTGACTCAAATGCAGGAATAAAAGTAGATGTTAATGTAAATATTCCTGGAAAGTCGGAGAGAGTAGAAATAAAAAATGTGAGTTCAATTGAAAATATAGGAAAAGCAATTGATTATGAATTACAAAGGCATATGAAAGAGTCGGTAAAATCGCAGGAAACAAGAAGATATGATGAAGCAAAGAATAAAACTGTCTTGATGAGGACGAAAGAACAAGCCGAAGATTATCGTTTTATCTCAGATCCAGATTTACAGAATATAATATTGAATAAAAAACTTATAGATTCAGAGAGGGACAAAATACCTGAATCTCCGGAAATAAAGCTTGAAAAACTTGTAAGAAAAAATAAAATTGATAAAAAAAGTGCTGAAGTTCTTATTAAACATGTAGATATAATAGAATTTTTTGAGAAAGTGATAGAAAAAGTAGATGCAAAATTTGCAATTTCTTGGACAACGATAGAATTGCTTAGGTTTTTGAATTATAATAATACAACACTTGATAAGGTAGATATTAAACCAGAGCATTTCATTGCTTTATTAAAACTTGTCAAGGAAGGAAAGATAACTGAGTTGCAGGGCAAGCAATTACTTAATAAATTTTATCCAAAATCATTTATGCCTAACAAAATAGAAGGAAAAATTGCGGACAAGAAAGAATTGAAAGAAATTGCAGAAAAAGTAATAAAAGAAAATTCTAAAGCTGCTGAAGATTATAGAGCAGGAGAGAAAAAGGCTCTTGATTTCTTAATGGGTAGAATAATGTCTGCTACTGGAAGAAGAGCAGATTTCAAAATTGCAAAAGAAATTTTGCATGGTTTATTGAGAAAATGAAAATAATATTATATATGGCTATGACTGCTAATGGTTATATCGCCAAAGAGAATGATGAAACTCCTTGGCCTGAGGAAGAATGGAATAGTTTTAGAAAGATTGCTAGAGATATTGGCAGCATAGTGATTGGAAGAAGAACATATGAGATAATGCTTGATAAAAAAGAAATTGATAAATTAGATAAGATAAAAGTAATTGTTGTCACAAGCAAGAATATCGCCGATAAAAATATAATTTTCGCTAATTCTATAGAAGAAGCACTTAAAATTGCTAAAAAACAAGGTTTTGATAAAGTATTGCTTGCTGGAGGAAGTAAATTAAATGCTTCTTTTATAAAAGAGAATCTTATTGATGAAATTTATTTGGATATTGAACCGATTTTATTTGGTAAAGGTATTAAGTTATTCTCAGATTCTGATTTTGAGGCCAATCTTGAGTTGTTAGAAACGAAAAAGCTTTCAAAAAATGAGATTCAACTTCATTATAAGATTAAAAAATAAAAAAGATGATACAACTACCATTTATAGGTGCATTTTTAGAAGCAACTGGTGTGATTCTTGAAAAAAAAGCATTGAAGGATAAGAACATGAATTTCAAGAATTATACTACATATGAATTTTTGGCAATTATAATAGTAATGTTGCCAATACTTTATTTTACCTGGAAGATAGAATCTAGCGCAGGCTCTTTAGGCAATATCATTTTGTTTGCTTTCGTAATAATTGTAGCAACACTTGCCAATTTACTCATATTTTATTCATTAAAAAGAGAGAATGTTACCGAATTCGAGCCGATATGGTTGATGCTGCCAATGTTTACAATAATTTTGGCATTTATTCTATTCAAGACAGAAAGAAATTTAGTTTCTGTAATCTTAGCATCGATTGCAAGTTTGACCCTGGTCATAGCACATGTGAAAAAGCACCATTTAAAGATGGATAAATATATTCTTGCAGCAATTTTAGGAAGCTTTCTATTTGCAGTAGAACTTATTGCTTCTAAACCTTTACTTCAATTTTATAATCCATTCACTTTTTATTTCATAAGGTGTTTTTTCATCTTTTTAATCTGTTTTTCTTTATTTAGACCTAATGGTAAAGAGTTGAACAAAAAAATTGGCATGATGCTGATCTTAATAGGAGTAATGTGGGTGATGTATCGGGCGATAATATATTATGGATATGAAACTGTCGGTATTATTCACACAACGACAATATTCATTCTTTCTCCAGTCCTAATGTTTCTATTTGCAATCATTTTTTTGAAAGAAAAGCCGACGATGCGTCAGATAATATCTACAATTATTATTGT
Source organism: Nanobdellota archaeon (assembly GCA_038044345.1). Taxonomy (GTDB): domain Archaea; phylum Nanobdellota; class Nanobdellia; order Pacearchaeales; family GW2011-AR1; genus VGKP01. Next base: position 19,397 of record JBBTAG010000037.1, on the reverse strand, counting down.
TGCCTGTGTTGTTGCATCTGTAGTTATTAATAATTTATAGAAAAGTTTACTTCTTTTCTTTATTATCCATTATTAATATTTCAATTAATAAAAAGACAAACCCCAAAAGCAAATACCACGGAAGTATGCCATAAAAAGTATCACTGACAGAATTTGAATTGAGACTAACTTTTAATGCCGCAAGAATTCCACTAGTCTCGGACTAGTGGTGTAAAAGAATATATTCTAGAAATAATATAAAACAGGGAGAGTTTGTTGCAACTCCCTGTAAAATTTTTTGCGATTGATGTAGTTGTAACTTTCTTTCACTAATTAAATTTATCGGAGGTAAAAAATGGTAATAAGAGCAAGCTCATGTGTTGGAGATTCATGGTGTCATGCAACATTCAAGGTGAAATATTGTCACAAGATGTTTGTCATAGAAGAACTGAGAATGTGCGTTTATGATTTGCTTCAGCAAATCTCTGCAGGATATAATATGCCAATTGAAGATGTTGGTTTTGGCGACGATCATGTGCACTTTGATGTCGATATCAGAGTAAAGAGTAAACCAGAAGCAGCAAAAATCTTCAAGGGAATTATTGGAAGAGCAGTTCTAAGCAGATTTCCAGAAATAAAAAGGAAATATTTCTGGGGAAGTGGATTTTGGAGTCCTGCTTATTTTCTTGACAATATTGGCAGAGACCGAAGCGAGATAAAAGATTATATCAAGAAACAGCAATATGTTTACGCCGCTTCTGTGTGAATGCACCTTGCGTCATGCCACTGGTCTATAGCGAGCAGCCTCTAGAAAGCGAGCGGTGACCAGTGGTTCTTGACAAAAATTGCATCAGCTATGATAATAAAAAATAACAACAAAATTATATGGTTCCATTTATTTTTCATTCAATAGTATTAAAAATACCTGATATTTAGTATTTTCGTAGGGCCTATAGTATAGTGGATAGTACGCAGGGCTTCGGAGAGTTTGGAAATTTAATGTCTTGATGACAAATCAATCATTATTTCGAAGCAACCCTGAAACCGGGGTTCAATTCCTCGTGGGCCTATTTATTTCTCTTTCGCAAAGAATTTAAACTGTCGCATAGTTGTTGTTTCATGGAAAATAAGAATGTTGGCTGGCTAATCATTGGAATAGCGGCAGTAGTTATAGCAGTAATTTTTATTTTTAATTCTGCTCTAAAAGATATTGTAAAATCAAGCTGTGGTTTGGAACATTCATTGATATGCCCAATGAATGAAACAATAAAACAACAGACATATCTTGCTCTGGCAATAGTATCTATTTTAGTCATTATTGGCCTTGTGTTGATTCTTTCCAAACAAAAAGATAGAATAATAATAAGAAAAATCAAGGAAAAGGTTGCAGAAAAAATAGTTGATCTTTCAAAGTTGAATAAAGAAGAGAAAAATGTTTTCAACATTGTTAAAGAAAACAGAGCAATTTTTCAAGCAGAGCTGATAGAAAAATCTGGTCTTGGAAAAGCAAAGATTACTCGTATTCTGGATAGACTAGAAGGCCAGAGTCTAATAGAAAGAAAAAGACGCGGCATGAATAATGTAGTCGTAATAAAAGAAGACTAACCAGGCAAACGATATTCTTCTTCTCTTATTGGATACATATCCCAAAATGGTCTTCCTCCTTCTTGAAAAGTATGATATAAGTGTTCTTGTTCTTCTAATCTTTCAGCTACAGGGTCTGTTGGATGTTTCAATTCTTCCGATACTTTTATTTCCAGTGGATTCATCTTTTACCTCCTTACACTTTTCAATTGTTTTAAAGAAAATCATTATTTTTAATAGGGCGAAAGAACAAATACGAAATATTTTAGAAATGTCCTTAAGCCCTCAAAATTACTGAGAGACCTTAAAGACAAGAGAAGATGAACCAGCTCCAACTGCATAACCACTTTTCAAAGAAACAAGGCTAATGATGTAGCTTTCCATATTTTATCGAGGGATTTAATGTTTATATACCTTGCTTATCGAAAAGACAAGTAAATTTAAGTATTAACAAGTAACAAAAAAATATCACATATGTTTTTAAATGCGAACATATTACTGTCAGAATGGGTGGCGATGATATGAGGTTAAGTGGTAGGACTTTGCCAGGTTATAGAGCAACTGCAGAGTATTTTAGAAGTGCCAATGGTAAACGTGGAGGTTTTTTGATTGACTTGGTAGAAATGGGATGGGTTTTGGGTGTTAATGCTTTGTTTAGAGAGGATGCCGACAAAGTGATGACTTTTTTAACAAAAGTAGCACATGGTTTAGACACAGATAAATTAGAAATAATGCCAGTTGAAGGAGATAGTTCAGCACCACTTGCGATTCTAAATGGAAAAAGATTTCCCGATACGGTAACTGAGTTAGACTTACAATTTTTAAGACAGCCATCAGTTATTTCATATTTTACAAAAACAAGTTCACACTCTCGACTTAGGCTTAATAGAAAAGAATATGGGGAAAATTCCCAAGAATTAAAAGCGTTTGACTTAGCCATGGAAGAATTAAATAAAGATGCATCTGAACATTTTACAAAATATAAGCACACGGATATAATTAAAGTAACTAATATCAGTGAAGAGGGAGATAGAACTTATTTTATTGAGGAGCAACTAGCAATCCTTGAATCTTGTGAAAAATCAGTTAGAATAATTCTCGATTCAGCAAGTTACGTTCAAAGAGCGGTAACTGCTACTAACAGGGTTAATGAATTACATCGCCAAAGAATTAGGACTCTTGCAGATACGTTGGTATCTTCATAGCAAAATTATCTTTTCCTTCCAGTAAAATTAAGTCGAGATGTCTATTCAAGATGATTGATTCAACCGCCACACCCACATCCTCCTCCCGAAGAGCCACAAGTTGCCCCCGAGGTTGAAGCTTTTTCAATATAATTGGATTTGGTTCCATCTGATTGCAGGACTGTGAAAGTGCCTTTATACATGTTCATGGAACAGGCAATGTTAAAAGTTCCTGCCTTATTAGGTGTGAATTCAATGATGTTGCTGTTTTCAGTCAGACTCTTTTTAATGTTAAATGCAGGTATAACAATGCCCTTTGAACATCCAGGCATTTGACTTATTTCTGCTTCAATTTTAACAGGAATTCCGACCTTAAAAGAATTGGGCTCGATGACGTACTCACCTCCGACCACTTTCATCTTTGCTATTTGCACGTCACCGCTAACTTGGCTTGTGGCATAATTAACTTTTACTTCATTTCCAGTGCCTTGAATTGCGGTGGCGCTTCCTGATCCCTTGAAAAACATAATCACCAAAACCGCGAAGATTATGAAAAATCCAATTGTGTAAAGGTTTCTGTAGCTTATTTTGATGACTGAATTGTTAATTTCGCTTCCATTACTAGACAATTCATTAACTCCTGATTTTGATTCGTTTAAATTATCTTCACTCATAAAGAAATCAGTTTCATAAACTATATAAGGGCTTTTGTGAAACTAGTTTCATAGAAGGAGTTTTAAATAAGCAATTACTGCGATATATAGAGAATGACATTTAAACAATTTATCAAGGAGCTGAATGGGAATAGAGTAGAAGGAGAATTAGTAAAAACAATATTTTATTCTTTGCTAACTTCGTTTGTATTTCTAGTAGTTATTTATTATACTAAACTGATGACTGTAGAAAATTTAGTCCAAAAATATGGATTATTTTTATTACTTTCTGCGCTAACGTATGCTATAATAACTCCCGCAATCAGACAAGTTCGAGCTTACAAAGAATTGCCTTGCATGTCAGGAATGATGATTGGAATGACTATTGGGATGATTTCTGGATTTATGCCTGGCTTTTTATTGGGTGCAACAAATGGAATGTTTGTTGGAACAGTTTTCGGAATGATTGTTGGAATAACTTTTGGTGTTTGGAATGGAAAATCATGCGGCATCATGGGGACTATGGAAGGCATAATGGCTGGATTTATGGGTGGAATCATGGGCGCAATGACTGCTGTTATGCTGCTAAATGACCATCTTATGGCAATATCAATTATAATTTTTATTGTGAGTGCAGTAATAATGTTTTCTCTTAATTTCATGATATATAGGGAAACTAAAGAGTCTCAAAAGCAAATTGAAGAAGACCACTTGTTTACTATAATTTTGACATTTACATTAATGGCAGCGACAACTTGGCTGATGATATTCGGCCCAAGAAGCTTCTTGTTCGGAGGATAAATGAAAAACATAACCATAATAATAAGTGTGATAGTAATGATTGCTCTAGCATCTGCTTTTGTTTATTCAAATTCTAGTTCAACGAATGACAAAAAAACTGAAACAACAACTTCAAACGGAGAGGTTCAAAAAGTAATCCTTAGTTACAAAAGTGGAAACTATTATCCTCAAACAGTAACTGTAAAATCTGGGCAACCTGTTGAAATATCTCTTGATAGTAGCGTTAAGGGGTGCTATAGGTCCTTCACAATTTCATCTCTAAATGTGAAAAAATACCTTGCAAGTCCAAGCGATAGTGTAACATTCACACCAACCAAAAAAGGAACCTATCGATTTGCATGTTCTATGGGTATGGGCACTGGAACTTTGATTGTTGAATAAGTTTATAATATCTTTTTCTTATAGAAAAATATGGGCTCATAGTATAATGGTAATATATGTCGTTCGCGTCGACAGGATTCGAGTTCGATTCTCGATGAGTCCAAATTTAAATTTTATTTATAGATTTCTCTTTCACAAGACTTAAAAGGCATATAATTTTATGAGCAGGATGGTAAATAGTAAAAAAGAAGTATTCATTGCACTGGTAATTGTTGTAGTCTTGCTTGTGGCTGGCTTTTTCATTTTTTTGAAAGTATATCAGAAGACACCTTCTTCTCCTAATTTAAAAATAGTTGGAAATGTTATTGCTGGAAATGAAAATCCAGTTGCATCTCCGTCGGGAGCAAAAACATATACAATTGAAATAACTTCATCGGGATTTTCTCCAAGGACATTGAATATTAGCAAGGGAGATTCGGTGACTTGGGTGAATAAAGATTCAAAACCAAGCTGGCCGGCATCTGCAATGCATCCAACTCATACAAAGTATGCGGGTGGTGACTATGAAGAGCAAGGTTCATACGCTGGATCTTTGGCTTGTATGGCTGAAGGAGTTCCGAAAGATGGAGTATTTGATCCTTGCAATGGAATTGCTCCGGGAAAATCCTGGAGTTTTACATTTGAACAAATAGGCTCCTGGGGATTTCATGACCATATAAATTCTGGCAGGTATGGCAAGATAAATGTACAGTAACAATATAAAATGTCGAATAAAATAGAAGATAGATATTATTTTGCGTCTTTTCTTCTCAGGATAGGTTTAGCTATAGTTTTTCTGTATGCTGGTATTGCTGCATTTTTAAGCCCGGATGGTTGGGTTGGGTTTGTTCCTGGATTCGTAAGTAATGTCATAAGTCCATACTATTTTTTACACATACATTCAATATTCAATATTTTACTTGCATTATGGCTTATATCAAATAAAAAAGTATTTTACGCTTCAATTATATCTTCCTGTGCATTGATAGCAATAATATTATTCAACTACACTGCTCTAGATATAGTTTTTAGGGACATATCAATATTATTTGCAGCTATTGCTTTATCTGTAATTTCTTACAAAAAATAATATGCAAAGCAATCTAATTAGCTCTCTCGCAGTTCTATCTTTTCTTGGAATGGCAAACTCTGTTTTTTTGTATTACAAGCATAAAAAGAAACAACCGCTTGTATGCCCTATGAATTCAGATTGCAATGCCGTTATAAACAGCAAATGGAACAATTTGTTTGGAATAAAAAACGAAATCTTGGGCATTCTTTACTATATTTCAATTCTTTTAGGTGCAATTTTTTTTTATCTTTATAATAAAACAACAATTTATTATTTACTTTTAATATCATCGTCTATTGCTCTATTATTTTCTGGATTTCTTATGTACATTCAAAAATACAAAATAAAAGAATATTGCTTCTATTGCATTATCTCAGCGATTATATCTTTTCTTATTTTAATCAACATGCTTCTAATATAATTCTCTAGTTAATCACCACAATCCTTTTAAATGTGAGTTGTCAAAAGAAGAGATGGCAGAAAAAATGGTGAAAATGGCTTTGATTTCTGGTGCAGCTCATGCATTGGAATATAAAAAACTCAATCCAAGGGCAACAGACGAAGAAATAATTCAGTATGTGAACAATAAAAGTGATGAAATAGCAAAGAAACTTGATACTGAAGAATAAATCTTTTTCAGTTTTATGATTCTATAAAGCCTTTGGGCCCAAAGACTTTATTTTGCAATTTGATTTCTGTACATTACACTTTTTGAGTCAATCCATAAATAGGATTTACTCTGGGTGCTTTTGTTATATTCAAGCTATGGGTGTTCAAAGGAATAAAGTGAATTAATGGTTCTTCGTGACCTTTTTCTAAAAAGCCGCTAGTTAGACTTCTTGCTTCAGAAGCATCTTTTGCAATTACAGATTGTTTACCAACCACATAGATTACCGAAGTAGTCTCGAAACCAGACATACTGCCTGGCGGGCTGTATACATTGTCAAAAGTAGATGCATACTTCACTTCCTGCCAGTTTAAACCATTCAAAATCGATCTTTCCTCAGAGTCTGTTATTTCACATGGCATTTTTTTACCTCCCGGATTTAGTTAATGTTAGATATTCAAGGAAGATGATAGAGATTTCCAATATATTATATTCAAAAAATATATACTCTATGTCGGAAAAAATAAATTATTATTTTGTTAAATATATAAATCACAATTCCGAATATATGGGATATATAAGATATATACTGAATATACTAAAGATATTTAAATATATCTGCATCTATATAAGAAGATGAAACGCAAGATAATCAAGCAAGGACATAATACACTTACAATAACTTTGCCAAATGAGTGGGTAAAGAAACTTGGTTTGAAGCCAGGAGAAGAGATTGACGTGGCTGAAAGCGAAGATCAATTAATAATTAATGGGCATCAGAATAATAAAGAATCTTCCTGTGTGATAGACATAAACAATTTTACGGTTCCTTTATTATGGAGGTACTTTCAATCTGCTTATCGTGCTGGATGCAGTGAAATAAAAATATTATTTGACCCTTCAAAGAAAGATTATGAGGGAGCATTCCATTTTTACACAACTCAGTTTGATTATGCAAGTCTTGGAGAGAAAATTCCAACAAAATCTGCAAATGTTATGCTTCAAGAGATGGTAAACAGATTTATCGGCATTGACATAATGGAAACGGGAAAAGGATATTGTATAATAAAACAGATGGCGGAAGTAACACCAAAAGAATTTGAGAATTCATTAAGAAGAATATTTCTTGTAATAATCGAACTGCTTGATAGGTTGATAGATGCACTGGAAAATGATGAAATAGGGGATCCTATGCTTTGCAATGAAGTCCATAATATAGATTTAAGCGTTGATAAATTAGTGGATTATTGCTGCAGAATATTGAACAGTGTTACTGGGATAGTTCCTGAAAGAAAAAAATCTCTTCTTTTTTCAAGTTTGTTCATTTTAGAGCTTGTAGGAGATGAGTGCAAATATATTGCAAAGCACCTTGCACTATCGAAAAAGAATGTGAAAGATTGTGTGGAACTTGCAGCTCTTATAAAAGAGCATTTTGAAATGTATTATAAATTATATTATAAATTCAGCAGGGATTCTGCAATAAAGTTTGGTGAAAATGATTTCAAAGTGTACAAGGAAAACTTCAAAATGAAAGAAAAATTTCATGGAGAGTCAAGAAGTATTTCACGACATTTGATGGTTATTAGCAAGTTTACTCTTGCCTTGACAGAATTAAGAATACAGATGGAATTTTAGTGCATAAAATTCCATTTCAGTAAGCTTTATAATCCTTATTTCTAATTTAATATTATTGCGGGGATTCCGGAGTGGTCAAACGGGCAGGACTTAAGATGTCAGTCTTTCGCTGGAAAGATTTAAGTCAGGATTTAAGAAATCCTGTGTGCTTAGTGCCTACGTAGGTTCAAATCCTACTCCCCGCATTATATTATCTTGTGATTTTCGCCAGATGTAAGCTTTTTTAATGATTATTTATAACGAAAAAAGATTATAATACATCATGGAAAAAATAAACCCATACAAAAACAAGGAAAAATACCTTAACGGGAAAAATACGAGCTTTGACATTGCAAAGAAAACTGGGCTGAACTTTAATACAGTCTCCCCATATTTAACACAGCTTAAGCAAAAAAAGCTTATAGAAGACGCAAAAAGACCTAAGAGATTAATTGATAGTTTCGTAATAGATTTGGAGGCACTGGAAAAATAACATGGAAAACCTTTATTGAACAATTCTAAAAGATATTTCTTACCTTTTATATCTCCTTTACCATTTAACGGATTGTAAGTTTTGATTTTCTTTTTACTTAAAAGAAAAGTTTATGTAATTCTCAGGAAATAATTGAGTAAGTACGCAAGGCAGGATTAATTTTATCGTACTAAATCTCATTCGGAGATACTATTTATTCTTTTACAATATTAAGCTCTGCCCAATTATTCTCAAACGACAATTCATCGCTTCCATCAGTCAAATAAGCTTGAAATATTATCTTATCAGCATCCCTTGGTATTACTACATTGGTTGCGCTCATTTTCTTTTTGTTGCCTATTGAGATTCCTTGAAATTCAAAATCTCTTATTTTTTCATCACCCGCATACAAACTTAAATTGACATCAAGAGCATCAATCAAACCATAATTTGCTATTTCAATGGTAAAAGAGAGATACTTGCCAGTTTTTTCAGCACGAACACTGGTAATCGTCAAATCTGGCGCGGATTTAATACTATACAATCTGTTTATCTCATCTATAATATATGAGTCTATTTTTTCATCACAGCTTGTAATAGGGTATAATATGCTTTCTAAATTATTGTTATGATCAAATCCAAGAGCGTGCAAAATTTCATGCAGAGCAATTTTCGGTTCGTCGCATTTTTCATCCCTATACAAAGAAACTTTTCCAGAAATAATTACATAATATGGCCCGCTTTCATAGATTTCTTTCGGCCCTCCCTCACCTGCAACAAAATGCTTTGCATCCTGTGGTTCTGGTGCAATATCTGAACAAAGTATCTCTACTTCTCCGTTACTCTGAATTCGATTGAAACTTAAAATTGTCTTGTCAGAAAGAATTGAAAATGCACGCACAACACTTATCTCTTTTTCTGAATCACAATCTTCTGCTATAGAATAACTTATTTTTTTGTCAGGATATCTCATATTTGGATAAAATTGCGTTCCATTAGTGTAAACGCTTAGTGTTTTGCCACCAACATTATCAGCCATAAATTCCTGGGTTTTCAAAGGTAAATTAAACCAGATTAGGTATGCCCCAAAAAGTATCGCTACTAGCAAGATTACAAGGACAAAAAAATCTAACAACCTCATAAAGTAAAACAAGAGTGTGCAATTTATAAACTTAATTAACTTACAACAATAATGATAAAACAAAGATTTGTGTTCCTTGAACACATGGCAGATATAAAATTCAAAGCATTTGGCATATCTCTTGCAGAAACATTTGAAAATGCAGCAGTCGCTTTTTCAAAATATGTCTCTGCCAATGAAAAGTTGAAGTCCAATAAAAAGAAGACAATTAAGCTTAAGGCAGCAGATAATGAGGCCCTACTTTATAGCTTTCTGGATGAGCTCATCTATCTTGTAGACGCAGAGAATTTTATAGTCACAAGTGCAAAAGTAAAAATAGAAAAAAACAACTTGAAAGCTTCTCTTTTAGGCGCAAATACTAAAAACTTGAAATTAAATCATGTCAAGGCAGCCACATACGCAGAAATGTACATAAGAAAAATCAAGTTTGGCTCAGAAGAAGCCTGGGAAGCGCAGGCGGTATTGGATGTTTGATCAGATTGTAATTTAAAAATTAGTGTGTTTCCTTGGAACAAATGTCAAACCACTTTCAGTAACATAAAATCCTCTTTCTTCATCTTTTTCTCTATCTATTCCTATCTTAGTTCCTGGAGGGATTATGACATCTCTATCAATAACTGATCTCACAATTTCAGAACCTTCTCCAATACGAGAAGAGCCCAATAAAATAGAGTCTTTTACTCTAGATTTTTCTACAATGGTGGAATAAGAAAGTACGCTATTATCAACAGAGCTTTCTGTTATTATACACCCGTTTGATAATATGCTATCTTTAACTCCCCCCCCATTTATTTTTGCCCCTTGAGAGATTGGTGTATAGGTTAATACTGGCCAATTGGGGTTATATATATTAATGGAAGGAGTTATGCTTTTCATCTCCATATTAGCCTCATAAAATTGATCTCTACTACCTATATCTCTCCAATATCCTTTTTCAGACTCCTTCATACCGGCTATTCGATTGTTCATAAAGTTATAAACAAAAACTTTTTTCCCCTGTTTAAGCATAGATGGGATAACGTCATAACCAAAATCATGTGAACTTAGCCTAGATGGTTCTTCTTTAACTTCATCTCTCTTAGCAGTTTCTTTTTCTGAATCTAATACCAATGCCTCTAAAAGTGAAGAAGGTCTAAAAGAATAATTGCCCATTGAAGACAGGCACATTTCTGGATTCCCAGGCATTGGCTTGGGGTCTGTAGGTTTTTCTTCAAAACCAATAAGTTTGCCGTTTTCATCAACTTCTAAAACACCGTAACTTCTTGCAGCAAGTTTTCTTCTTACAGGTATTGCCGAAATGGTTATATCTGCATCGTTTTTTAAATGAAATTCATTCATTTGCCTTATATCCATGAGATATATATGGTCTCCTCCAAAAACATCTACTATTCCTGGCTCTTCTTCTTCTATGAATCTTTTATTTTGAGTTATTGCATCTGCTGTTCCAGAATACCATCCTCCGGATAAAGATTGCGTCGCAGGTTGTGTTTTGAGAAATCCATTGGGGCCGAATCCAAAACGAGAGTACCATCCATGTCTTATGTGATCATGAAGAGATTTAGAGGCGTATTGAGTCAGAACATAATTCTTTCTGATATTGGAGTTATATAAATTTGATAAAACAAAATCAATTATCCTAAATGTTCCGCCAAATGGAACCGCAGGTTTGGCTCTATCTCTAGTCAAAGGACTAAGTCTATTTCCAGCCCCTCCGCCCAATACAAATGCCAAAATATCTTCGTTTGCCATAATTTGATTTCAATAGTTACTCTTTTAAACCTTACGATTTTACTCTCAATAAGTTATAAAATTTTATATATAATTTTATATATATTTTCACCTTTCAATTTTAATGCCAAAGTACCAATTAATAGTAGACAAATATGGTGGTGGAAAATATGGTCACTCAATCAAATATGTGGTAAAAATTAATCCGAGCCATTTAGTTCAATTTTCAGAAAAAGGTTCATTAGAAGATGTAGTCGGTTTTATTTTCAGTCTTCCAGCAAATGTTTTGAAAAGAAAGCCAGACTTTGGAAGGCTTCCAACAGAAGAAATTGCCAGTTTAGAACAAGCAATATCAGCAAGAATGTTATTTCTAAGACAAAACAAGAAGAAATAGGCAAGTTAATAAACAACTTTCCCTTTCAAATCTAATGATAAGAAAAATTGCAGAAAATATATATGAAATAGAAAAGTCTGGGAAGATGAATGTTCCAATAATCGTCTTCGCTTCAGAAGAAATTCTTGAGAAAATAAAAAAAGATAAAACTCTTGAGCAAGCTAAAAATATGGCCTCAATGCACGGAGTTATAAAAAACATTATTGTTCTTCCAGATGCCCATCAAGGATATGGGGCGTGTATAGGAGGAGTAGCAGCATACGATTTAAAAAACGGTGTTATCTCACCAGGTCAAACTGGTTACGATATAAATTGTGGCGTTCGTTTATTGTCAACAAACATAAAAAAATCCGATTTTTTAAAGAAAAGAAAAGAAGTCCTAAATGAAGTTTACAAAAATGTTCCTTCTGGAGTTGGAAAAGATTCTGAGTTTAAATTATCTGATTCAGATTTGAATGAAGTTCTTAATTCAGGGTTAAATTGGGCGATAAAAAAAGGTTATGCAACCAGAGAAGATCAATCTTGCATAGAAGACAATGGCTGTTTAGAAGCAAATGCAGAAAAAGTAAGCCAAAAAGCAAAAGCAAGAGGAAGATCGCAGCTTGGCACTTTAGGCTCTGGTAATCACTTCCTCGAAATCCAAGAAGTTGAATCTATTTTTGATGAAAAAACAGCAAAGCAAATGGGAATTAATGAAAAAGGACAGATAGTGATAATGATTCATTGTGGGTCAAGAGGATTAGGACATCAAACAGCATCAGATTATATAATAAAGATGGAAAAAGAATACGGATGGGAGCATTTGCCAGACAGAGAATTAATATGTGCACCAATTGACTCTCTTCTTGGCAAAGCTTATCGTTCTGCAATGAATGCAGCTGCGAATTTCGCATTCGTTAATAGACAGTTAATAACTTATCAAATAAGAAAAGCATTTGCAAAGTTTTTTCCAGAATCAGAATTAAATTTGGTTTATGATATCTGTCATAACATTGCAAAGTTTGAATCTCACAAAGTAAATGGAAAATCTTGCACGTTATGTGTGCATAGAAAAGGGGCTACAAGATCTTTCGGTCCAGGAAGAAAAGAGATTCCGGAAAAATATAGAAAAATTGGCTGCCCAATTTTCATTCCAGGAAGCATGGGTACATTTTCATATGTATTGATAGGCACGAAAAAAGCAGAAGAAATTTCTTTCGGCAGCACAGCGCATGGTGCTGGCCGTGTTTTAAGCAGAAGCTATGCAATTAAAAATTTGTCAACAGAAAAATTGAAGAAAGATATGCAGGACAGCGATATAATGTTAAAAGCAGGCTCTATTAAGGGAGCTCTCGAAGAAGCTCCAGAAGCTTACAAGGATGTCAATGAAGTCGCCCGCGTCTCAGATCAATTAGGAATAGGTCAGCTTGTCGCGAGGCTAAAGCCTCTTGCTGTTGTGAAAGGATAGTGTTTTAATTATTAAATAGTAACAATATAGAAAGATTTAAATACCATTATTTTTAATAAATAATATGGATACATATGACAAAGTACGTTTGGGAGTTTTAAGTGGCTTTGTAGCTGGAGCATTACTTGGAGGAAAGGTTAGTTGGGGAGTCGCCAACCAAGACAATGCGCAAATATATAATCATGACAATTCAAGACAGATAATAAGAACACATGAATTTATGAGGGGCGATCAAGTTTATATAAACGAATCAAACACAAATGGCAATTCATATATAAGTGTCAAAAAATATCTCGAAGAAATTAAAAACAAACAGGATCAGACAATTGAGAAGGCTAAAATAGAAAAACTTGTTGGTACCTGGTAAATGTTTTTACCGATTATTATTTTAAGAAATCTCTTTGACAGCTTATTTAAGCCACGTCTCTCAACACCACTATTCAAGCCACGAAAACTTAACACTCTCCATCACAATTATATTTTTATATCCATCTTTTAAATAATTTAAATGAAAAAAAACACTGTCTCCCTGGCACTCGCTTTATCTCTATTTGGGGGATGTGTCTCATATAATCAGAAAAATATACCCATAACTCCACTCAACGCATTGCCAAAAATAAAAACCTCTGCTCATTACACTTTGGAGATGGAAAGAGACCTTGGAGCAAATGACGGAGATTTCAGAAAAATAGACGCATTCCTTGATTCAGTGGAAAGAAGAGCGGAACCAAAATTAAATTACAACAAAGAAGATGCAGAAAAAATTTTAAAGATAATAAATGAGGAATCAAGAAAATTATTTTTCAGTACATATGAAAAAGGAAATATTTTTTATATTTCATTAAGAACTGGTAAAGCCGATTGCGAACGCTATGCAATACCCTTCATGTCAGCAGCCGAAAGATTAAATCTGCCTTTAATAGCTATATTTGCTCAAGGTGGAAAAAGGATAGTATCTAATGTCGAAACAAACACAGAAAGTCATGTCTTTGTCCGTTGGAAAATTGAAGACTCTTCTCAAAAGTGGATTAATTGTGAGTGCGAAAATGGAAGATTGATGTCGGATGATTATTATAAGGATTATAACAGCTTAACTGAGATATCCAACTTCAGGGATTGGTGCATCAAGACCAGATTAGAATGGTGTGCCAAATCTTACAGTACAAATTATTCATCAGCTATTATAAAATCAAAGGAACTGAGAAGAATAACCAGATAATTTCTAATGATATAAAAAATAAATTTTAATAAATTGTTTTCTGTTTTCTCAACCTTTAAAAACCCAATAAACTCTTTATACTTACAATGTCAAGGAGAAATTACAATGGAACCAAAATTAGAATCTCAGAAACTGCGTTCGCCAATAGTCACAGTATGTGGCCATGTCGACCACGGAAAAACCTCAATTTTAGATTGTTTTAGAGGAACGTATCATCAACATGACGAAGCTGGCGGCATAACACAAAAGATTTCTTTTACAAAATACACTCTTGATAAAATATGCTCAACATGCCCGTTAATTGAAAAGAACAAAGTCAAACTTGAAATCCCTGGATTTCTCTTTATAGACACTCCAGGGCATGCAGCATTTACAAATTTAAGAAAACGTGGCGGCGCACTAGCAGACCTTGCAATACTTGTTGTAAGCATCAAGGAAGGAATAAAACCTCAAACCGCGGAGGTTTTACAAATTCTAAAAAATAATAAAACACCTTTTCTCATTGCACTAAATAAAATAGACACAATTTCAGGATGGAAATCTGGAGAAAGTATGAAAGAATCTATCAAATCTCAGGCAACAAATGTTGACCAAGAATTTCAAGAGGCTTTATTAACATTTCAGGGCTCTTTGAAAGAACAGGGCTTCGATTCTGACTTGTTTTACGAAGTCACAGATTTCACAAAAAAAATTGCTTTAGTTCCCTGTTCTGCGAAAACAAAACAGGGAATTTCAGAGCTTTTATTTGTTCTATGTGGTTTATGTCAAAGATTTCTAAAAGAAAGATTAAAGGTTTCTGAAGAATCTAAAGGAGTAATTTTAGAAATTAAAAAAGATAAATCAATGCAGTACGCAGAAGCAATTCTTTATGATGGTTATCTAGATGAAGGGGATGAGATAGTTATAGCATCTTTCAATGAACCGATAACAGCCAAAGTCAGATCAATTCAAGAAATTCTTCCATTGCAGAACAAATTTTCTTCAGTTAAACAGGCAGTTGCAGCAACAGGCGTCAGATTTCAATTGACTAATTCTGAAGGCATTCTTCCAGGAATGCCATTTCAAGAAGTAAAAACAAAGAAAGATCTGGAAAAAGTAAAAATCCAGTTCAAAAAAGAAATATCATCAGTAATGCGATTAGACAAGCAAGGCATAATAATAAAGGCAGAATCTTTGGGCAGTTTGGAAGCACTTATTACTCTTTTAAGACAAGAAAACATTCAAATTCTCAAAGCAGGAATAGGTCCAATAGGCAAAAGCGATTTGACAACTGCAAAAGCAAATTTAGAAATAAACCCGTTGGATGCAATTATAGTTGGCTTCAATGTATATCCAGAAGAAGGTCTAGAAAAAGGCAATGTTAAAATATTAACAAATGATATTATTTACAAACTTATTGAAGATCTTTCCCTCTATAGAAAAGAAAAACAAGCAGAAATTGAAAAAGATAAATTAATGCAACTTGCAACTGTCTGCAAATTAGAAATTCTTCCAAATTATGTTTTTAGAAATAGCAATCCTGCTATATTTGGTGTCAGAGTCATTGCAGGAAGAGCAAAAGTAGGCATTCCTTTAATTGATGACAAAGGAATAGATGTTGCTCGCATAAAATCTTTGCAATTAGACAAATCTTCAGTCAATGAAGCAAAGGAAGGCCAGGAATTAGCTCTTGCACTTCCAGGAGTCGCTTTCGATCGCAGATTAAAAGATGTAAAATATCTCTATGCAAATATTTCCGACAAGCAGTTTAAACAGTTCAAAGAAAACAAAGAACTGCTTTCAGCAGGAGAATTAAAAGTTCTGCAGGAAATCTCAGTGATAAAAAAATTCTAATGTGTATTTTTAAGAGCAATTAAGATTAAAAATGATTTTCAACGCTAATTTTGATGGGTTACTGGTTTAATAGCCATGCACGTTTTGAAGAAAAAGAATCTCGACCAAACAGATTTGTTGTAGGATTTAATTATTCTGATGGAAAAAACACAAGGCAAACCTATGTTTTTCTAAATCAAAATGTGACTATTCCAACCTATGGCATAAAAACAACAGATACATCAAATCTGGAAAGTCTTGCCCTTACTCTAGAAACAACTCCAGAATTGTTAGATCATAAAAAAAGAGTTTACGTGGCAAAATATGATTCAGATACATTTGATTTTTTTGAAATAAAATATCCTACTTGGGAAGTTAAGGTAAATGGAACAAATGAGCACATTATACAAGTTGATCTTCCTAAAAACAAAAAGTTAATTGATTTACTTCCAGAAAAATTTCAAAAAGGAGAATATGACAGAACATTTGCTTTTGATAATCCATGGATTTTAAAAAAGACAACAATTGACAGCAGATTAAAAGTAGCCATCGATGCAAAAGAAGCAATTGGAAACATTCAAAGAGAAGTAAAAAGAGTATCAATTCTTGAAGCTCCAGAAGGAAAAGAATCTAGGCTGGAAAGAGAGATAAATAACTTTCTAGGTTCAGATGAAAGTCTAAATTATTTAAATACGAGAAGATATCAAGTATTAAGAAAAATGTCTGATAGGAAAGAATTAAAAAAATTAATTACTCAATTCAAAGAAAGTGTAAATCTTTATAGGCGGATAGCTAATTTTTCATTACATCAATTAGATCCTCAAAATTCTTTTTTATACAATCCAGAAACCCAGGATTTTGAAATTTATCTTAACTCAAGAAAAGGATTTGAAGTCAATGGAGCAAGATTAACTCTTGATGAGCTAAGACAGCAACCGATTGCATATTTTGACTTAGAAAAACCTCTTTTTCAAACTGAAGAAAAAGAATTAGCGTTGGAAGAATTAAAAAAATTAGACAAAAAGATTGCATCAGCACAAGAATCTGATAAACATATATTAATTAAACGCATATCTGAATTAAAATCTTTTTTAACAGAAAATATTAATGGTAAGGAAATTCATCCTTGGGAGAAAAAATATGCTCCATCCATTTCTTGGTATCCCATTCTTGTCAGACTTCTAGATGGCACTGAAGTAAGAGAACTGCATACTTTAAGAGAAACATCTATGGCAGAAGTAAACGGATTCAAAATTTACAAACATAAATCAGAAGACGATGTATTACAAGCAATGCAAGATACTCTTAAAAGATATAACGTTTTAATTTGTGCAAATCAAAATATACCTTTCGATATAATTAATTCAAGAAACGCAGCGCGTAATTCTGGAATTGACGATTTTGATGTTGTTATCAAAGGAAGTGCGCCTAGAAAAGATGTTAGTGTATCAAAAGTATATCAAAGATTAAGGGATGCAGGTCATATTATTTTAGACACTCAAAGATATGCTTCAGAGGCAAGAACTTGGCTCAGAACTTCTCAGCCCTATGGCAATTTCAGATTAGAATCAATTGCCAAATCTTTCCTTGGAGAAGGCGCATTCAAAAAATCTTTCAATTATCAGCAATTAAGAGAATTAGAAGTTGAAGCAATAAATGGCGATCTAAAAGCCGCCGCCAAGATAGCAGAATATGCAATTAGAGATGTTTTAGTTGTGAAAAGATTGATTGAAGAAACTCCTTTCATTGAAGACACATTAAGAAAGTTAGACTTGGCACCATATCTGACTCCAACTGAAATCGCATTTTCAAATCGTTCTCTTAGAAAAATGCATGATTTTAAACATTGGAAAAAAGCACATAATCATAGAACATTTGGCTATGAAAGAAAGATAGACCAGGATGCTGCTCAGATATTCAAAAAAAGATTTCCATCCATTAAAAGGCAAAAATTAGAAGGTGCAGGAATAAAAATTCCAAGCGGATATAAAAATTATTCTGAAGTCCTACAAGTTTATATGCCTCTAGAGCATTGGTTAATGGAAGAAATGTGTCAATCTGATTCTTCCTGGGCACCTTATTTTGCTTCTCTAAGTTTGCAGCCATTGGAAAGAATCGCCCAATTAAAGGCACCAAAAGCAGCATTAGAAAAAGAATTTGAAGAGTATAATGCGACAATGAATTCTTATAAAAGATACAGTAATAAATTAAAAAGCATTGAACTGCCAATAAAAGATGCAGATGCTCTTTTCAGAGATTTTGATAGAACTGCTCCAAGAGGATTGCTTGATGCATATTATCTTTCTCTAGAGAATTTAAGAAATCAATACAGAAGCATTTATGTTGCTTTAGATAAACAAAGTAGAACAAAAATTAGAACTGGTCGTTTAACATCAAAGAAAAATCAAATCGAATTTTCCTTTGAGCAATTTTCCCAGATAGATAATTTTGATATTATTAAATTGGTACAGTATGCCAAAAATTTTATGCCTCTTCTGCCCGAAAATAGGCAAAGAGAATTAAATAGATTTTTGAGCAATTTTAATACTGCAAGGCGCTTATCCAGAATACTTATACCTCATGCAAAAGGTATTTCTCCAAAAATAGCTCCAAATGACTTTGTTTATGTTACTTTTTTAAGATACGAAACCACTATTCGTAGTGAAGAATTTTTTGAAGACTTTGGGATAAGAGCTAGCAGCGACATCAATGACCAGTCATCTTTAAGAGCCCCGATAGGAAATTTCTTTAAATTTATTTCTAACGAGATTAAGAAGAGAAGAACACAAGTCGTAGATCACAAAGGAGACTATCTGTATCTTTATGGAGGTAATCTAGATTTTTCAGCGCTGGAAAGAACAGCACTAATTCCAATAA
Source organism: Nanobdellota archaeon (assembly GCA_038044345.1). Taxonomy (GTDB): domain Archaea; phylum Nanobdellota; class Nanobdellia; order Pacearchaeales; family GW2011-AR1; genus VGKP01. The sequence goes on along the minus strand of JBBTAG010000037.1, from coordinate 453 downwards.
GAATCATTAAAAATTATGCTGTTTCTCAACCCCAAGAAGTAGAAAATGATAATAATCAGTTAGAATTATTGGCTGCCTAGTCCATTTTTAATTTTTATTTCATACAAGTTAGTTTTTCCTTCAAGAGATAGTAAATGAAAGTTATTTGTGTAATTTACATAATTCATTTCATTCCTTGATATTTCATCCTGTCTTTTTTTAGATTGTTCAACAATATTATTTATCCAAGCATCAAGAACTTGCTTACTACCAGGAATATAAGTGCCAGTACATCCCGCTAAAAACACTGTTGCAGTTAACAAAGAAACAAGTTCTTTTCTCATTTTATTCTCCTTTAACTTTATCTGTTAATGAAACTCCCTGACCAAATCTTTCGTAATTTTTTTCTATTTTATTGCCCGTAATACCGCCACAGCTTGCTGTGGGGATCTAAAAGAAAAGCAGTTAAACTGA
>JBBTAG010000036.1:0-19340 GCA_038044345.1 Nanobdellota archaeon | reverse complement strand
ACAAACTAGAACTTCTTGACAAACTTAGTAAGTAGGACTTATCTCACGCAAAGCCGTAAAATAATAAACAAATATGCAACCAATATTGCTCTTTCCAAAAATCAAGGGCGATAGGTTAATAAAATCAGGAGATGTAAAAATAATATGAAAAAGAGCAAAAAAGTAATTTTGATAACTATAATAATCCTACTTGACTTGTTGATTATATATTTTGCTTTTGAGATAGGAAAAAATATAGCTGAAAGAAAAATAATTAATTCTAATGAAGCAAAATGTCTTTTTGATTATAGTCCGGATAATAATATAATCATCTCAAAAGAACAAGCAATATGTTTAATAAACAATAACGAAGTTGTTAAATTTCATGGGATTGGTAGCCCATTCTATTATCCAGATGTAATAAGATTAGAGATGAAATCTGGAAAAATAATTGTAGTAAATGGAAATGTTAGTGAGCTAACCTCTGAATTTACCATGTTAGGAGCTCATGCACCTTCAAAGTAATAAAATTAGGAGAAATTAGAGAAAAAAAATCCAAAAGCGTTAAAAATTTGGAAAGATATGGGAATTCATGTTAATTGAACTCATCATCGCACTTGTCATCGGTATCATCGCAGGCACATTCACAGGCCTGTCTCCTGGAATCCATATAAATCTTGTTGCAGCAATTCTAATAGCATCCCTTGCCTACTTCACCCAAGTTCCATTAATCTTTCTGGCTGTCTTTATAGTCTCAATGTCAATAACCCATACTTTCATTGACTTTATTCCCAGTATTTTTTTAGGTGCCCCAGAAGAAGATTCATTTCTTTCCTTGCTGCCAGGACATCAACTTCTTCTTGAAGGAAGAGGATACGAAGCATTCATCTTGACATTGTATGGCTCGATATTTGCAATCCCAATAATACTTCTTTTCACTCCAATTTTCATCTTCATTCTTCCAACACTTTATGAACTGATAAAAACAATTATGCCCTTTCTATTGATTTTCCTCTCCCTGTATATCATATTAAGAGAAGATAATTTTATCCTATCCTCTGCTATTTTCATCTTAGCGGGATTTCTAGGGCTTTTCACTTTTAATCTTCCAGTCAAAGAGCCTCTTCTCCCCTTGCTTTCTGGTCTCTTCGGTCTCTCTGGACTAATAACGAGCTTGAAATCAAAAACTATTCCAAAAAAACAATCAATTGTTCCTTTAAAAAAAATAAAACTAGAAAAAAAACAATTTTTAAAATATGGTTTAGCATCCGCTATCTTTTCTCCATTGTGCTCATTCTTACCAGGCATAGGCAGCAGCCACGCAGCAACCCTGGGCTCTGAATTTATAAAACCGGATAAAAGAGGATTCTTATTTTTAGTAGGTTCTGCAAACACAATTATTATGGGTTTAAGTTATGTCGCAGTGTATACGATAAATAAATCAAGAACAGGAACTGCCGCCGCAGTCAAAGAGATACTAAAAAACATTTCTTCTTCGGATATGATGATAATTTTAATAGCAATACTAATTTCAGGAATTATTTCTTTCTTTTTAGCAATATTCATTTCAAAAATATTTGCAAAATTCTTAAACAAAATCAATTATTATGCTCTTACTGGTGTAGTAATCGTAATCTTATCACTAATCAATATAATTTTCACAAATTGGCTCGGTCTTTTAGTGTTAATAACATCTGCTTCTCTCGGCACTTTCACAATTCTATCAAAATCAAGACGCATTAACCTCATGGCTGCTTTAATTTTACCAGCAATTGTTTACTACTTGATAAATTGAAAAATTTTATTTAAATGGATGCTCTCCACCGATACAGAACGTACATAAGTTATTAAACGGCATTCCTCTTTTTTCATAAACTTCTCTAAGTCCCTCCATAGATAGAAAATATACCTCTGCACCCACAATCTTACTAATTTCATCGATAGTCCGATTTCTTGCTAAAAAAGCGTGATGTTCGTTTTCTTCAGAAGGCATGTCTATACCTCCAAAATCACACCCTCTTGAAACACCGTCTTTTCCAATTATGCCAATTTGGGGAGTATAGCTTAAGAAATCTGCCCTCTTCACTTTTGCTTCCTCATATAAAAGATATTTAGATCTTTTTACAACCGTGCCCCTTACAAAACTATCATCGACAACTTCTCCTACTTTTCCTCTTATTGCCGGAATTATGTGCGGTATAAGATGCAAATTTGAATATATTGAATCTTCTCTTGCTTGTTGAGTATGCGCCTGAAATGATCGATTATCTTTAATTTTATAAAAACACTCTATGAGGGGCAATCCTAACTTTTCTGCATATTTTTGTGCGGCGTCTTTAGGAGACTCTGGATTATAAGTTACAAACTCTGCATCCTTAGGATGAAACTCTTCAGCCAATTTTTCACCCAAATCTTGTCTTATCACAACCACCGACAACCTATCAACTAATGAAATGGGGTGAGCCACATACTGAACTTCGAAAATACAATGTCTCTTTATTGGTGCAACTATTTGTCTTGGTTCAGATATTTTTCCATTGGGCCTCAAATAATAAATAGATCCGGGGTCCAAATCGCCTTTTAATGAAGCACGTATTTCTCTTAAGGCCACACTCTCCGAAGCAAAACAATCAAAACCATCTTTTATTCCGCAAATTCCAGGTTTTAACCCGCGACTGCCCCTACAAAGAATAGTTCCATTATTATTAATGTCAGCAATAGCTAAAGTATATCCATCTGGAATATTATTAAGAATTGCCTCAATCCCAAACTTGTCATAATAATATAATAATGCTTCGCTATCACAATTAGTTTGCAATTTAATTTTATCCACACCAGCTAAGTATTTTTCTTCTATCTGACCATTATGAATTAATGCTTTTTCACAACCTCTAATAAAGATATGATTCCTCTTATCTTCCACTAATCCTCCAATAACATGCGGATGGCTTTCCTTCAAATTAATCTCTGTGCTTCCTCTCGTCCTATACCTTCCATGAATACCGAAAGTATGATATCTTTCAGCAGGAAAAATTCTTTGCAAAGCCTTGTTACCAAAGTCTGTTACTGAGCCCATCCATTTTAAAACATCTATTCCGTTCTCGCCCCAAGCGAATAATCCAGTTGAATCCTTCCCCCGATGCTCTAAAGCAACGGCTATTGAATACGCATCGTGCAAATTGTGTGCGACAGCAAGTAAACAATTATGTTCTATCACTTCACCCATAAAAAGATTCGTAAATTGTATCTTTTAAATTATATTATAGTGCATGACAAGGTTCTAACTTAAAACAGTTTCATCTGCTTTTCTTTCTCTTTGCCAAAAATACTTTGAATATACATTTCAGTAAGCTCTAAACTCTCCAATAAATAAGGGCTCGCCTTATATTTGTGTGCCAAATCAAGTGCCGGTTGCATATACTTCAAGATACTTCCTTCGGATATTGTGAATATCAATCTTCCTCCGCATGAAGTACATTTTCCAGTCAATGGGGGCCGCCGATACTTGCTATTACAAGAAACACACCTAAATCCCTGCTGTGAAAACTTTCTCAAATTACCTCGAATGTCTCTAATGAAATGCCTCTCAATAACCAATCTTGAAACGTCTGCCACATCAACTGCTCTAATTTTACTGCATAATGCCATCATAGATGCCAACTTCTCCTGCATTGTCGGCAACGTCTTATAACTGGAACATAAAGGCCCGCCATTGATATCATTAGTTTCATACGAATATTCAACATCCACAAATTCTCTTCCCGTTCCAAGCCGATTTTTTATTTGTTCCATTTTTATTTCGAATGGCATCAAATGTTTTTCAGCAGCTTCATATAATTCAAGAGGTATTTTTTTAGACACATCCAAATCAAATATCATATCATCTACTTCATTTGCTCGTATATGCACATTCAAAACGAGTGGGGCATCCTGCGTACCGCCCCTGTGAGAGGGAATGAATTTTCTTGAAAAATTAATTAGCAAATCCATTAACAGCATAACGGCCGCCTCGTCGCCATCACAGTCTCTTCTCATTGCTGCATGAATATATGGGCTTGCAAGTAATGCTTGAACCTTAGAAAAACCAATTATTCTGCCAACAACTGTTGAACAAGTATGCGGAGCCATACAACCCAATAAATGACCAACTAAATCTTCCGTTTTCATTAAATTAAAAAATTTCTTAACACCGTATATTTTTTCCAACTCTTCATCTATAAACCTTGTAACATTCAAAAAAACATCATCTGCTTTTTCATCTCCAGAAACAGGGCAAGCAGGCAATATGATATCGTGTGGAAATATTTCCAAGATTTGATCATCTTTCTCAAGTTCATTTCCATAAATATCTTTTTCATAACCTAATTTCTTCAGTTTAAAAACTGAGGTGCCAACCTCTGTTGGTTTAAAATGGGTTATCGGCATTTCAGTCATGTCGTACCTTATCGTTCCATCTTTATTTACATTCAACCCATACCTCGCCCTCAAAAGTCCTTTTGCTAAATATTCACAACTGTGCTCCTTATTGCTCGTCCCCCTAACCCCCTTAACAACAAAATTAATATCTTCATTTCTGAGCCCAACTTTTTTTCTAGCTTGTTCAAAATATTTTATAATGTCTATTTTCCTTTCGCTATATGGTTGTCCAAGATTATGTTCTGGACATTTACCAGAATAACTCTTTCCACATTCCCTGCAATAATCTTTTTTTACACAAAAAGTATTGCAAATTTCACATTTTGGATATATTGTTTCTTCCATGCAATTTTCACAGAAAAATAAACTAAATTCGGCAGTTATTGCTCCGGCTTCGAGGGAACTTTGAAAACTTCGCAACCTGCCACCCTCCTCCCCAACTGGAAATAGGGCATGCGGACTTCCAGTTAACTTTCTAAGTTTTGCTTTTTCGGGTCTCCCCATTCTGGCCCCTATGAATGTTCCCGCCTTGTCTCTAATCTCATAAGGACATAACGAATTAACTGCTTCTAAAACTGGTTTTTCAAAAATCTTACCAATTAATATATCTATTTCATCATCAATTTTAATTGCTCTCTTTTCATCTAAATCAATACCTAAATTAAAAAACAAATATTTTGTGTCCTTTTCACTTAAAATAACATTTTCTATCGAAACTAAATGTTCACAACCTATTATTTCCAATGCTCTTTTTCCTCTACTAAACCTTTCTTTGTCTATTCTAGAATAAGGCAAGAGCAAATATCCGTTTACAATCCTAGAATGAGCCAGCCAATCAACTAAACTCAAGAAATCTTGATATTTAATTTGACTCCAATAATATGTATATTTAGGATGCAACGGAATTTCAAATTCTTTTGAAATTTTTTTAGCTAATTCGAAACTAGGAAATAATTCATTTGGACCATTTTTCTTTTGCAATTGTTCCAACCAATATTGTTCAACATAGCCTTGTTTTTCCAAAGCATGATTTCTATTTGCAAAATCCCCATACGGAACTAAAATATCCCCCAAATAAATAATCTCACTTACGTTAGAGTATAATTTGTTTGCATCTTCAAAAGTTTCTAATTTTTTTACACTTCCATCGCAAAGTTTAACAATTGGTCCATCAATACTGTCGCAAACTGCAATAGTGCACCCTTTTGTTGGTTTTTCAATTTTTAATTGTGTTCCGACAGCAATGAACCCATCTGTTATCGCCATTGTTGCCGGATGTAAAGCAAGAGTTGAATATCCCGTATTTCTAGATCTCCCATATCTTAGTCTAAAAGCCCCAGAAGCAGAAGGATGTGCAAAAACGGGTCTTCCGGCAACTAAATCTTGAATATATGTAGCACCAACCCTCACACCAGAAGAAGATTTCTCTTCTTTAATCTTTTTTTGAAAAAGCACAAAATCATCCAACCAATCCCAATCAGACAATTTAAAACCTTTCTGTCTCAGCTTTGCAACCCTCCCTAAAATTTTAGGAGCCTTTTGTGCAATTCCTTCCCCCATAACCAAACAAAACCCGCTTCTTAAAAAATTTGTTTCTATTCTGGGCAAATCCTTGTAATTAAAAACTTCCCTATCTTCGCTTGGGTCCCCTGTTAGTTGTACGGGAATATTTTTCATTAGATATTCTATTTCCTGCTCTGAAGGCAAATACTGCAGATTAGTAATTCTCTCGTGATATTCATAACATTCGTGTACTGCCCTTTTAATTTCATCTTCAGTTGGATCGTATCTTGCATATCCAAATATCCCCCTTAAATAATCAGCAATTATTAATGAAAAAGCCGCTTCCGTTCCCCCAGCAGATCTTATTGGCCCAGAAAAATATGGCGCAAAATAATCTTCTCCAGCCTTTGTTTTTTTTATTTTTATTTGAATAAATCCTTCCAATGGAGAAGAAACATATCCTAAAGTCATATATCCTATAGCAATCCTTATTCCTGCTTCAATCGCCTCCAAATGAGTTTCAAATTTACAAAATCTTTCTCTGGCAACTTCTTCAGCAATTAATAATGCAACTGCTGGATCTAAAGAACCAAACTTTTTTTCTAATTCAATTATTCTTTCTACAATTTTTGTTCCCAAAACCTGAGGATACATCACTGAAACAAGACCAACAACCCTCTCAGCCAAAGAATTTGCAAGCGGAACCTCAACCTCGGCAACCGGATCAAAGCCTTTTTTCCTCGCCACCCCTGCAAATTCATAATTTCCTTTAACTTCTTTTTCAATCTCTTTAAAATATTGTTCTATATTCATTTTGAACTTATCTCCACAAGAGAATTTGCATGAAACTTCTCTTTTTCTTCCTTAATTTTTTTAGCATATTCTATAGAAATTACACTAAGGGGCCTTATAGTTTCGTTGTATAATATCTCTGGATCAATATATCTAAATTTAGCATGCAACTTAATCCCATTATTATTTTTAGTTTCTTTAACTATAATTCCTTTTTCTAAAATAGATAATGCTGAAAGAATAGCCTGCATGTTTCCATTATTTAGTTTAGTAATTACTTCTTCATCTGTAGTCATTAAATCTTTTTTAGAAATAATTTTTTTATCTAATGCTAACTTTAAAGCACCACTGAAAAGGTGGTATCTTGCCTTAGCATTATTACCTGACCAAATCTCTTTTTGTACTTTCATATAATTCAAGGCAAATTGTTCTGCTGCACCTTTTCTTTTGAATACAATATTTCCATTTATATTCACTAAATTATTTAAAATAAGTGTTAACGTTTCTTTCTTTTCTTTTATATTTTCAAAAAAGAAAGGTTCCCTTAAAGCGTAATCTATTCTATCAGCACATAATTGCGGGGCAGGTCGTTCAAGTAATGAAAACTTAGTTAAATCATAAAATAATTTATAATTGAATCCGTTCCTTTTTAAAATTCCTGTGATGCTTGACTTTTGTAATGTTTCCTTAAATATGCTGTCTTGATAATCTTCTTTTGACGGATCTCCAACTACCCAATCAACCAAATGGGAAAAAGCAGTGTGCGAAACATCGTGTATCAATCCAGCTATTTGCTCTTCTATGCTTGCTTTCAATCTTCTTAATAAAATTAATACGCCTACCGAATGCTCGTATCGTGAAAAAACTTTTTTACCGTAATATTTTTCAGGTAATCCGGCCTGAGAAATTCCCTTTAGCCTTTGTATTTCTTTAGAATTTATTATTTCAATCAACACTTTTTCTTCAATAACTTCTTCTCCATATACACAATCATTTATTTTCATTTCGTATGCAGCCTCCTTAATTCTTCCTCATTCCCAAAGTCTAGAACTTTAAGTTCTCTTGTTTTCAGACTTAATATTGGTACTTTACAAGGATCTGGAATATTGCCCACCTTTTCCTCAAAAGCTGTTTGTCCTTGCCAACAACTGCCAGTTATTATTAAAGTGCCGTTGTAATTTTCTACATCAACTCTATGCACCTCTCCAGTACAGACTACATCTGGAACTTCCCCAATAACAAGATTGTCTTTTTCTGCATCTGGAATATAAACAGCTTCTGAATGTATTGGAAAAAGATGCCTTCTCTTCAGCATATGCCTAACAGCCTTAGCTGGAGTTCTTTGAGCCTTCATTTCCCTCAACTCTGGAATATCGTGTATAAATGTATGGATGCTGTCACCATGGTACATTAATATTTTAAATTCCTTCTCTTTTTCTATCAGCTTGATTAGGGCCGGATTGCTAACTAAAATTAAATTTTCAATTTCATATAGTGGCTCTGCATATCTTCTACCAATTATTGGTTGTGGCTCTGCAACCCTAACCGCATCGTGTTGTCCAGGACACATAAACATAGTTATGCGTTTCGGCACTTTTTTTAAGTAAGAGGCAAGCAAAGCATATTGCTCCCTCATGCTCTTCAATTTTAATAAGGCCTCCTGCCCAGGAAAAATTCCAACCCCGTCAACATTATCTCCAGATATAAAAATATATTTTATCTTTTTAGCAGTCTCCTCCTCGCTGCCTAACCATTCAATGAATCCAGAAAAACTTTTTTCCAAATGCTTGGATCCGCCTGCATGAACATCTGATAGAAAAGCAACATTTACATCCTCATTAAACTTTATTTTTTCCAATAAGAAAGAATCTGGAAATAAAATATCGTTAACAAAAAGAATTTCCCTGCTTCCAGACGCCTTGACTGCAACAACATCATCAAGTAACAGCTCTTCTGCCTTCATGTGTGCCTCCGGTTTATTCGCCCTCGCAAGAACGCTTATTTCTCCCGTTAAATCTTCAAATTTAATGATAATGTTCTTATTTTTTGTCACCCTTTTCTCGCTTACTATTCCAATAATTGTATAATTCCTTCTTTCACTTCCTATTTTGTTTATTGAAACAAGATTTTGTAAATCTGGTCTTTGCATTAAAATTCTCTGCAATTGATGATACCTCATTCTAAAATTACCAACAAAATCCTCAACTGTAAGTTTTTTATCATGCTTTATAGTGGAATAAAAGATTTTGTAATCTTGGTCCTTATTTTCTTTTTTTAAATCGCTTTCAACTTTATTCATGACAGACCTTTCCTTAATAATTTCTAAGCTGAGCCCAAGTTTAACAATAATGTTTTCCATTGAAATCCTGTCCTCTCCAGGCAAATTACTTACAAAATTCCTAACGAAACTGAAATTTTTATTTAAAACTGATTTAGTAATCATTTTTTGTCCTGAAAATCTTTCAAGACCCTCTAATAGTCCTTTGGCAAGTTTAGCATCATGAATATTATTGAATAAATCATAAACTTCTTTTTCCAATAAAAGTCCTTTTTCTTTTATAATTTTTAAAATTTCTTCGTTCATTTTTCCTCCGAGTAATGAAAATCAAGAGTGAAGTGCTTTCTCTAATATCTCTTTTGCCCGCTGTTTTATATTTGGAGCAAGCATTAACTTTATTTCTCTCATTCTGCCATGTCTGCCCTTACTAATAACGTGTGTATTGATGATTCCCAACATATCAAACTCTGCTAAAATATCGGAAACTCTTCTTTGTGTAAGCACCTCGTTTCTTGTTTTTGTGCAAATTTCCTGATAAGAATTATAAACCTCGCCAGTAAATATGCCACCTTTATTTTTTTTCTCGTTTTCTATAGCCATAATAGAATAAAGCACAAGCTGGAATTGCTTTGGCTCGCTTTCAATAATATCAAGCATCTTATCTCTCTCTATTTTATTATTTGCATGATCTATGTGCTCTAAGGTTATTCTCTTGCTGTTCTCTCTTTCTGCAATTTCGCCTGCGACCCTTAATAAATCGAGCGCCCTTCTTGCATCTCCGTGTTCCCTGGCCGCATATGCCGCGCACTTAGCAATGGTGCCTTCATCTAAAACATTTTCTTTGAATGCGCTCTGTGCCCTCTCTCTTAAAATATCTTGCAATTGCAGCGCATTGTAAGGTGGAAAAACAAGCTCCTCTTCTCCAAGCGAACTTCTTACCCTGGGATCTAAATTATCCATAAAAGTCAAACTGTTACTTATTCCAATAATACTTATTTGCGCCTTCTTCAGTTCTGTGTTTAGCCTAGTAAGAGAATAAATAAAATTATCAGATATCTTTTTAACCGCTTGGTCTATTTCATCCAAAACAAGAATAATCATTTGCTTTTTATCATCAATTAGTTCTATGAATCTTAAGTAAACCTGATCCGTAGGAAGGCCCGTAGATGGCACCGTGCCCCCAAGCTCATGAATTATTTGCGCCAAAATCCGATATTCCGTATCAGCAACTTTCTTCAATTTGCAATTAATATAGACAAACTTTAGATGGTCTTCCCCTAATTCCTTCAATCTAGAAGTCATCTTATTGCCAACGTGTTGAATGGACAGCGTTTTTCCGGTTCCAGTTTTTCCGTACACAAATAAATTGCTTACCTTTTCTGCCCTCAAAACTGGTGCAAGAATAGAAGCTATTAGTTCTATTTGTTCATCCCTGTGGGCTATATTTTGTGGATTAAAATTCGATTGTAGCACAGATTTATTTTTAAATAAATTATTACCCACAAAAGAATCAAAAATCTTATCCAGTTTATCCATTTTCCCCTTTTATTTCGCCCCTGTTTTATTCTTTCAATTCTAAACATTATAAACTTATCTATACCCTAAGCAAGGTTTCCCATGGAAACTTTATAGTGGTAAATTTATATAAAATTTTAAATTGAATGTAAATCGGGTATTTTACGTCGTATTTAGTCTTTTTCACAATAAAAAATAAATTAGTTAAATTATTTTCAAAATAAAATGTTAAATTTTTAAAAAGTAAGACTCAGACCTTCACTTCTCCTGGAACTTTTATAATTGATCATAATTAACTATAATAAATCATAAATATATGATTAATGCGAACATAAACATATAGTGTATATTGTATATAATATAATATATAATATAATATATAAAACTTTATAAAAGAAAAATAGAAAAAAGAAAAGCAACAAATTTCTTTATAAACATGTCCACATTCTCCATAGGAAATAACAGGGAGGGAGATATCCTGTTTTTTACTCTGTTTCCACAGGTTATATAATTTTTTACTTTTTTTGTTTTATTCTTATTTTAATATATAAAACTGAATTATGGAAAAGTTTATATATCATTTATATTACAAACAACCATGACACTGGATAAAAAACCATTAAAAGAAATTGTTGGAAAGCTCGTCGTTACAAAAGAAGGCAAAAGATTAGGCATCGTCAAAGACATAACTTTTGAAACTAGAACTGGTGAGTTAATTCAAGTGGTTATAAAAGATGCAACACAATATACTAAAAATTTAAATTTAGAGGTTTCTCCTTCTAGAGATGTATTAATTCCATACAATACAATAATAGCAATAGGTGATTTTGTAGTTATTTCTGAAGAAGATCTAGCATAATCAAAAACAAGTCTAACAACAAAAATGAACGTATTAAGTTTTAATTTTACGAAAATCAGTGCGGAAAGAAAGTTGCCTTTTAAGCACAAATCTATACGCACAAATATAGAATTTATCAATATAGAAAAGGACGAAATAGAAATGTTAAAAGACTCTGAAGTCATAAAGATTTCTTTTAATTTTGTTGTGGATTATTCCGAATCAAAAGAAAAAGAAGAATCAAAAGAGCCAACTGGAAAAATTATTTTTGAAGGAGTCGTCATATTATCGGCCGACAAAGAAGAATCAAAAGAAATCTTAGAAGCCTGGAAGAATAAAAAACTCCCAGAAACCACAAAAGCAGCCCTATTTAATTTAATTTTAAAGAAATGCTCAATAAAAGCCCTTTCGCTTGAAGAAGAACTTAATCTACCTTATCATCTTCCTTTGCCAAACATTAAAAAAACACCCCAAAAAGAATAAAAACCTATTTAATTTTTCTCAATTCCCCAAAATCAATCACTTTTAAATCATCAGAAACCACAAAAACATCAAATTTTTTCAAATTAAAATTCCAAACCATTTCTTTTTCTAGCTCACGAACATCAATTCCCACATTAACTCCAGAAAAACTAGGCAATATCTTAATTTTCTTCCCTTTATATTCTCCAGATAAAAAGCATTTGTATTTTTCAGTTTTGTTTCCTTCACGCAATTTAATGGCCGGATGCAAGTGCCCCATTATCCAATATTTTATTTTTTTATCATATATATCAGAAAAATCCCTGTCCCCATGGAGGAAACAATAAGAATCAAAACAAAAAAAATCTTTAACCAAAAGCCCACGCTTCGAAGTCAGATTCAATAGATAGTTGTCGTGATTGCCCCGAACAATAATAACTTCCTCACACTTAGTTTCCAAATAGTCAATTAAATTTACAATTCCATTTCTTTCTTCTTCAGACAAATAAGAAAAATCATTCTTCAAATCCCCCAAAAGCACAATTTTATCAACCTTTCCGATTTTTGAAAAGACAATTTCAAATTCTTTAATCATATCATCAAATAAAACCCCATTTATCATTGCCCAAGCACTTTCCTTAGCTCCATAACCAATATGAATATCTCCAATAGCAAGCAGCTTCAGTCCATTTTCATTTATTAGCAGGCACTTATCTATATATTTTATCATAATAAGAAAAGACAACAACAAGTTTATATATTTATTTTTCAATTTCTATTGTTTTATGTTTTCCCCCAATAGCTTTCATATGTAATTCATGCATTCTCTTCAAAAAAGAGGCACGATCTTCCATTTTAATCAGGTCAGATTTTCCTTGCAACATCAAATTTAATCCAAAAGGAGAAACAATATCTGTGCGTATTTTTTTTATCTTAATATTTCCATTTTCAATCCACTTCAACACCTGTTCAGCATTTTTAATATCCATCAAATCTTCAAAAACTTCTCTCCTTGCTTCACGCAAGATAGGGAACTCATTGCTTATTTTCTTAACTGCAAATAACAGAAATCCAGAATGTACGTGTTGTTTACCAACGCTTTTCTCTCTCCCCTTATAATTACGCAATATCATCAATGAACGTGCAGCGCAATGACGGAAACGTCGAGCAAGCACCTCGGTCTTTTCAATAGCCTCTCTCAATATTTCTTTTAAATTTTTACTTGTAACATAATCTAATATTTTATTCTCATCCAACTCTTCCCCAGAAATAAAGAACCCATTGTCACTTATTCCCATCTCAATATCCCTATATTTTAGTCTAGCTGCAGCGAAAGCATAGGCACGAGCAAGCGCATCGTTAACTCTTCGCCCATACAAAGAATGAAACATCAAATAAGGTTTTTCTTCCTTAAATTTTTCAACCACTAATATTTTTTCATCAGGAATCATTGCAAATTTATGCTGCTCCAAGAAATAATTGTATATTTCCAGAGCAATGTGTTCCTTACAATGAACATATTCTTTAATAAATTCAACACATTCATTTTTTTTGTCCATTCTTTCTTTAACTAATCTTCTAAATCTGCCAATTGACAAAGCAATATCAAAACTCAACGGCAATTGCTCAGAAAACCAGCTAGGTATTGTGGGATTTTTAGTTATCCCTGCCTTGACATATGCTTTCATTCCTTTAGAATATAGGTATTGGTGCTTCTGCCCACCAAGAACAAACACATCTCCCCTCTTCATCCTTTCCAAGAAAGATTCATCAATCTTTCCAATAATTTGTCCTCTTTTATCAACAGGATCCTGAATTACAACGCTGATAAACCCTTCTTCAGGAATAGTCCCAATATTAGTCATATACATAACACGAGCCATCATTCCTCTTTTACCAATTTGTCTTTTCTTAGAATCATACCATATTTTAGCATACACATTTCTATGTTCAAGGGCATATTCACCAGCAAGATAACTAATAATATCAAGAAAATCTTCCTTCGAAAGCTTTTCATAACAATAGCTTTTTCTTATTGTCTTTAACATTTCATCAATATCCCATACTTTAGAAATAGCCATTCCAAATATTTGTTGTGCAAGCACATCCAAACAATTTTTAGGTATTTCTGCTCCGTCAATCTTTCCTTCAATCATTTCTTTCATTAAAACACCACACTCAACAAGATCGTCTCTATCAAGAACAATAAATTCTCCCCTTGGGTTCTCATGGAGCTTATGCCCTGCCCGGCCTATTCTTTGCAATGCTCTAGAAACAGATTTTGGGGATTTAATCATCACAACAAGATCAATACTTCCAATGTCAATTCCAAGCTCCAACGATGTGCTGCTAACAACAACTTTAAGCTCCCCCCTTCTGAGCCTATCTTCAATTTCAAACCTTTTCTCTTTTGACATAGAGCTATGGTGTGCACCAATAAGCCCCTCATATTTTTTAGGAAAATGCAGGTCAAGATAATGTATAATTCTTTCAGTTGCAGCCCGCGTGTTAGTGAAAATAAGAGTCGTCCTATTTTTCTGTATAAGTTCATCAAGTAAATGATAAAGCTTCTTTTGATTTTCCTGATTTTCAGCCTCAAGTATGTTTTCTCCAGGAAAATCAAGCCCTATCTCAACTTTCTTATTAAGTTTTACACTTGCTATCAAGCAATCTCTATCCTTCCCAACAAGAAAGTGTGCTATTTCCTCAAGTGGAGATATTGTAGCAGACAATCCAATTCGTACAGGTTCAATTTTGCTAAAATCACACAATCTTTCCAGAGTCAATGACAAATAAACTCCCCTTTTGTTAGTTAAGGCATGTATCTCATCAACAACTATAAATTCAAGTGCTTTAATATTTTCAACAAATTTCTCTGTAGTAAGCACTATTGCAAGGCTTTCAGGAGTTGTAACATATATATGGGGTATTTTTTTAGCATGTTTAGCTCTTTCCGCAGCAGTTGTATCTCCCGTACGCAATCCAACCCTTATCTTTTGCATTTTCAATCCTTTTTTCTCAGCAATTTTTTCTATTTCCTCAAGTGGATTTATTAGATTGAAGTGTACGTCATTGCTTAACGATTTAAGTGGAGAATTATAAACAGCATATATTTTATCTTCAAGTTCATTTTTTAAAGCTAAACTTACAAGATAGTTTATTATACTCAAGAAGGCAGTTAAAGTTTTAGTTCCTCCAGTAGGGGCAGAAATCAAAATATTTTTCCTATCTCGTATAGGCTTTGTGCCATACAATTGAGTTAAAGAAAATTCTTTAAATTTATTAAAAAACCATTCTTTAACTAACGGGATAAGAGTATCTTTCAATTCTTGCTCGGTGTTTGGATTTGTTATATGTTCTATATTTGCCATGTTATTATTTTATTATATAATTTAAAAAGGTTACGAAGGCGCACCTATGTCAGATCTTTTAGTAAAATACCCTGTATTTATTGTTTCGTTTACTTTGTCTTGTTTTCTTTTTATCGTAAACCCTATTTTATCTATAAATATTTTAAATCTTCCTTTACGAAATATGTAGAGAACATAATATCTTCCATTTTGCTGACTTTTTAATGTAGTTTCAATTCCTAATTTTTTCAATAGGGCTGCTATCCCTTCTAATCCTTGCATATTTACTGATGAACAAGTTATACACGATCTGGAAGAGCTAGAACCTTCGCTATCATAAAATCCTCTTAAAAAGGCACCAATTGTTTTTGCGTTACTTGACTCCATTATTTCGCTTGGAACTTTCCACTCTCTTGTCTTAAATTTACCATATTTTAACAAATCTTCACAAATTGTCTGATTACTTATTCTAACAATAAAAGTGTTTTTTCTTTTATAATATTTATAATTATATTTTAAACCATATACTTTTTCAAAACATGTCGCAAATTCTTCCGCAAATTCTTTATCTTGTCTTATTTCAAAACTAATAAAATTTTTATTGATATATCCATCTCCACATAAAACTCCTAAAATATACGCCTTTTCAATGCCCAACAAAGAATAATCTTTAATTGGTATTTTTAATTTTTGCCGTCTTAATTCTTTTTTTACAAGGCAAGTATTCATAGACTCTTTATGATTTCTAGTTTTAATATTGTATTCTTTAAGCCAGCTTATAACAATGCTTGTTGATACATTATACTTTTTTCCTATCTTTTCTGCACTTTCTTTCTGATTAATATAAATATCATAAAGTTCCTCTTTTTTGGGCATTAATTTAGGTTTAAACTGAGTTTTTTCATTAGCAAAAGGAATTAATCCCAGAAATATCCAATTAGATATGGTGTTTTCTTTAATTTCAACTCCAAAATTTTCTTTGACAAGCTTAAATAGTTTTCTTTGTCCGCAATTTAATTTCTTTCTTTTATTTATTACAAAAGAATAAATTTCAAGAACCTTTTCTTTTGACAATCCACCATAAAATTTCATATATTGATAATGTGTTTGTCCCTTAAATACATTATTATAACCTATATATGTTAACTGAAATTAGCTTCTTATCAATACTTAACTTTAAATAAGTTATTCGGTTTTACTTTTAATGCCAATCATATCAAAACAAAAGAAAGATAAAATATCAGAACAAATTCTTCACCATCTATTTTCAATATCTCCAGACAGCCAGTTTACAGTTGCCATTGCAAAAGAAACAGCGCGTGATGAAGAGTTCGTAAAAGCGCTACTATTAGATCTTGAAAAAAAAGGCCTCATTATAAGCATTTCAAAGAACAAATCTGGAAAAGAATACACAAAAAGAATGCGTTGGAGACTTTCCAACACGGCACATGACGCATATTCAAGGGTCCAAAATAATCAAAACATTTCAAACAAGACAAATCTAGCACAAAATTATAGCAATCTTTATAATCTTAAGGATACGGAAAAATAGAATGGAAGAATTATTAAAAGAAGATACAATTCGAGATGCCTTTGCAAGAGCAAAACAAGACATTTTTGAGCTCAGAGAACAGTTTTCTAACATCCTATATGAAATGGAAGAAATTAAACAAACACTAGACGAGTTAATACAACAAAACTTAGTCAATCAAACATCGAACCAGACAGATAATGTCGAAAATCAATCAAATTCACAACAAACACCACCTTTTCCAACAGATGATTGGCATTATAAACGTCTAAAACCACATATTTATAGCATTTCCACAGGAAATAAGGGGGTTCCAACAAACAGACAAACAGACAGTCAAACAAACCAACACTCAACCATTTCGCCTGGAATTGACGAAATAGACAGAGTTTCTGAACTCTTAGAGTCTCTAGACACTATTAAAAAAGACCTAAGATCAAAATTCAAACATCTAACAAAGCAAGAGATGCTTGTTTTTTCAACCCTTTATCAACTAGAAGAAGAGGGGCTCAGCGTCGATTATCCTTTAATTGCAAGAAAATTGGCCCTTTCAGAGTCATCAATTAGAGACTATGTCCAAAGAATAATTAATAAAGGAATCCCAATTCAAAAAACAAAGGAAAACAACAAGAAAATCATCCTTTCTCTTTCCCAAGATTTCAAGAAAATTGCTTCGTTACAAACAATATTGAAGCTTAGAGAGCTATAGCAACATTACAATTTCGTCTAGCCGAACAACGTTTAAGCAAAGCCAAATCTACAAATTAAAAACCTAAAAACCCAGTTTTCAGAGTTTTTAAGGCTTATAGAGCCCAATTTTGAAAAGCTCTTTCTTCCCGAATCAGAGAAATTGATTTCAACTTTCCAAATTCTCCTCACTTTTACTCGAACTTAAATTTTTTCTAATCTCATTTGCTCCTAAAACTATTGTTTTTACACTTTCCATTTCTAATTTCCTGAGCTCTTCCCTCTCTTTTTCCTCCATTTCTTCGTTTTTCATCATTTTTTCTCAATTTCTTCATCTCATACAACTCTCACTTTTCACTTTTTCAGACATTTTCATCATTTTTTCCCTTTATTTTTCCATTAATACGAACTTTTTTAGACTTTTCAACCCTCACTTTCGCATATTTTGATAGTTTTTCTTTCACTCCTAAAGGCACAAAAACCCTCTTTTTTCCATTTTTCTCCGTTATTTCCATAACCAGGCCTTCACTTTTTTGTTTTATGTTGTTTATCTGCCCCCTCACAGTTGATCTCTCTTTACCCAAAAGCAAGGCTAAATCTTCATAACTAAGTTTCATATCACTATTCATTAATGTAAAAATAAGGAGTCTTTCATTTGCACTCAATCCTTTTAAAATTTCGTAAAAATTACCTGTTTGAACAGCTGTTTGAACACCTTTTTCAACATCCCCAACAGCTGTTTGTTTATCCAAAAACGCCATTTTCTTAAACACCTGTTTGTTTTTTTCTTCTTCATCAATCAAATTAATACCTTCGCGCAAACTTTCTATCTCTTCTTTAACCGACGATAAATCCAATTTTAGCTCATTAAGTATGTCAAACACCTGTTTATCTCGACCATCAAGGTACTTAATCCATTTTCCAACAGCACCAATATCTTTTTTTACAGAACTAAAGCCATCAAGAGTTTTTTGCTCAAGTTTTTTATGCTTATCACCAAATAACCATTCGAACATAAATATACATCAACCCTTATACTATATAAATATTGCGTTTTTAAGCCCTATAAAGCAATATTCCAACACATAAATATTACAACCCCAACACATCACCAAACATCAAAATATCCACTTAAACACCACATACATCACTTTTAAACAGCTGTTTGAACACCCACAAACACCAGTTATCGACGAGAAGATTTTCTCCGTTTATTTTATTTATGGGGAAATTTACCACTCAAATAATCAAAAAACAAAAGATTTAAATATAACATATTCCTATTATATTCATACACCTCTTTTTCCCAGGGGAGGACGTTTGATCATATTTATCTAAAGCAGATTAAACCTCCTCTTCCGGGACCACATTTAAAAACAACCAAGATACATGCTTTTTCAGTAGCATTTAACAACAAGTTTAAAAACCCCAAATAGATAATACTATTTTATTTAAATAAAGGAGGAAAAAATGGTAGATTACGGTTCAATTTGGTCAACTAACAACATATTTTGTCAACGATGTCACAGGCAAAAGAAAGGCATTTCTTTAAAAAACAAAAAAATGTCTGAATTTGGTCTCTCTTTAGATCTCTGTCCATCTTGTATATCAGAAATAGCATTAGAAACTGAAGATTTTTAGTAATAAAAACAATTAAAAACCTAAAAACCTTTAAAACACATTACAAACACATATGGCAATCAAAAAAAGCATAGGTTTAGTCAAGGAATTTAAAGACTTTCTTAAAGAATATAAGGTTATAGGGCTTGCAATTGCAGTAATAATGGCATTTGCAGCAAATACCCTTGTGAAATCCCTTGTTGACAACATTGTTATGCCCTTCATAACTCCATTTATTCCAGGGGGTGCATGGCAAACCGCCGTTTTTAATATCTGGGTATGGAAAGGCATAGGCTGGGGTCCATTTTTAGCAGCATTGATATACTTTATCATCATTGCATGGGTGATATTCTTGATAGCAAAGTTCAT
>JBBTAG010000035.1:0-4390 GCA_038044345.1 Nanobdellota archaeon | reverse complement strand
TATTATCAGATTCTAACTTATTGATGAGCTTCTACTCGGAAAAGCTCATCTACTGGCAAAGAAGCAACCTTTAAATACCCTCAAAATCTCAGAAAAATAGAATCTAATTGAATAGAAGATTGCATGGTTCTGATAAAACCTAGATGCAATGAATAAGGTCAAATTTACGATAGGAGTTGAATCTAAGATGAAATTAAAATATATCATACAAGTAACAAATGCCAAAGTTATCGAATCCGCACCATGGAAGTTTGCAATTCTGGCCAAGAAAAAGGGCCAGTAAGTTCTTGCCTAGTGTGAACTGGTCAGTTATTAATGGAAAAGAGAAAACTTCCTCTCTTTTGGGCTTCATTGCATATAAAGTGGGTATGGCTTCAGCAATCGTCAAGGACAATACTGAAAATTCAATGACAAAAGGCAAAAAAATATCAATTCCAGTCACTATTCTTGAAATTCCCAATATGAAAATATTTTCTGTAAGGTTTTACAAAGACGGAAAAGTCATGAAAGATGTTATTGTCTCAAATGATAAGGAATTAAAAAGAAACTTAAAGGTTCCTAAGGAAGTCAAACCTTTCGATTCTCAGATTCCAAAAGAATATGATAATATACAATGCATAGTCTATTCACTGCCAAAGCAAACATCTTTGAAAAAGACGCCTGACATGATAGAGCTTGCAATTCAAGCAGATAATAAGCTTGAATTTATTAAATCCTTAATTGGAAAAGAAATATCATTAAAAGAGTTTCTACATTCTGATTTATTAGATGTTAGGGGTTTAACAATTGGAAAAGGCCTCGTTGGCACTGTTAAAAGATTTGGAATTGCTCTTAAACAGCACAAAACTGAAAAAGGTGTAAGGCGCCCAGGTTCACTTGGTCCTTGGCATCCAGCCCGAGTTACATTCGTCACTCCGATGTCTGGACAATTGGGGATGTTTACAAGAGTGCATTATAATCTAAAAGTAATTTCATCTGGAAATATTACTGAAAAAAATATCAATCCAATATCTGGATTCAGGCATTATGGAAAAATTAAATCAAATTATATTATTTTAAAGGGAAGTGTTCAAGGTCCCTCAAAAAGACAAATTCTTTTAACACCAGCATTCAGACCTAAAAAACTATCATCGAAAAAGAAGTATGAACTTCAAGAGATTATAACATGAAAGCAGCATTATATTCATCTTCAGGAGATAAAAAATCAGAAATTTCACTTCCATCAGTCTTTGACTCAAAAATAAGAGAAGATATAATGCTAAAATACTTTGAATCAGAAAAATTTTTGCTTAGACAGCCTTATTCAACTTACGAAAAAGCTGGTAGAAGACATTCAGCTTCTGGCACAATAAGCCACAGAAGACACAAGTGGAAAGGAGCATATGGAAAAGGAATTTCTCGTGTGCCTAGAAAAAAAATGTCGAGAAGAGGAACTCAATTTTATTGGGTTGGTGCTGAAGTTTCAACTGCTCGTGGTGGTCGTGCCATTCATTCTCCGCAAGGCATTTATTCTCCAAGAAAAATCAACAAGAAGGAAAAAACTATCGCCATTGCATCAGGTATTGCTGCAACTGCAAATTCTTCTTTGATTAAAAAAAGGTATTCAAGCATGCAAAATGTTCCAGCAATGCCCGCAGTAATTGAATCCCTCCCAACAAAGACAAAAGAAATGAATTCAACTTTGAAAAAAATATTTGGTCCGGCATTTGAAAAAGTCTTTCAAATAAAAACAGTCAGAGCTGGAAAAGGAAAAAGACGTTCAAGAAAATACAAGTCAAATGCCGGCCTTTTAGTTGTAGTCGGAGAGAATGAAAATGTAAAATGCTCAGGTCTCGATATTAAATCAATCAGAGAATTACAAATAAGAGATCTTTATCCATTAGGAAGATTATCCATTTATACTCAAAAAGCTTTGGAGGAGATTAAAAATGTTGCTTAAACCAATAACATCAGAAAAAGCAGTAAAAATGATAGAATTAGACAATATTTTACTATTTGAAACTTCAATGTCCTCAAAAAAACCAGAAATTAAGAAGGAAATAGAAAAAGTTTTTTCAGTTAAAGTAGAAAAAGTCAGAACTTTTATAAAAACTAACAAAAAATATGCTTATGTCAAATTAAATAAAGCCAATCCAGCGATTGATGTGGCAACTAAATTAGGGATGATATAACATGGCAAAGCTATTATTAAGGGATAATGAAAAAACATTAGCCGGCATACTGATGAAAATAGAAAGATTAGAAAAAGCATATGGATACCTCCCAGTGCCCTATGTTGTCCACAAAGAATTAGAGATGATTGGAATGAGGGTTACTGAAGGAGATGTGGTAGAAGCCTATCTAAGAGGAGGATTAATTTAAATGGGAAAAAGAATAATACAACAGGCAAGGGGAAAAGGTTCTCTATCATATAGAGTAAGAAAAGCAGCCTATAAATTCAAAATAAAATATCCCATGAATGAAGGAGAGGCAGATATAATAAACATCATTCATTCTGCAGGACATTCTGCTCCATTGTTAAAATTAAAAATTAAGGATGAGATATTTTACAATTCAGCCTTCTCTGGAGCAATTGTAGGAAATAAAATAAAAATTGGATCAAATGATCCAAAAGAAGGAAATATTTTAATGTTGAAAGAAATTCCAGTAGGAACTTCTGTTTACAATCTCGAGATTAATCCAGGTGATGGTGGAAAGATGATGAGATCCGCTGGTTCCAGTGCATCCATATTCAAAAAAAATGATTTCAATAAGGTTGTAATTTTAATGCCGACAAAGAAGGAGATAGTTTTAAGTGGAGATTGCAGAGCAACAATTGGGATAATTGCTGGTGCAGGCAGATTATTGAAACCATTCATCAAAGCGGGCCCAAAGTTCTACAAAATGAAGACGCGTAATAAGTTATGGCCTAGAACATCAGCAGTAAAGATGAATGCAATAGACCATCCATTTGGTTCAGGCCGTGGAAAGAGAATTAAGCCAAAGATTGCCAAGCGTAATGCACCACCAGGAGCGCGTGTAGGCCATATTCGTCCAAGAAGAACAGGAAGGAGTAAATAAAAATGGCAGAAGAAGTAATAATTAGATCAAAAGAACTTTTTTATAGGGGGAAGAATATAGAAGATTTGAAAAAGTTAGATGTAAGAGAAAGTGCAAAATATCTTTCATCTAGAAGCAGACGCTCAGTCTTAAGGCATTTTGACGTAATAGAAAGATTCATCAAAAGATGCGAAGCTTCAACTGCCGCAAATAAAAAAATTAAAACCCACTTAAGAGATATTGTCATAGTTCCCAAATTAATTGGTTTTGTAATTAATGTTCATAGTGGGAAGACATTCTCAGAAGTCAGAATTAATCATAGGATGATTGGTCACAGATTGGGAGAATTTGTATTAACAAGACAAAAAGTGTCTCACGGTACACCAGGCATAGGAGCAACTAAGAGTTCATCAGGAGAGAAGAAGTAAAATGGCAGAAAAAATAGAATCAAAGACAGAAAAGAAAGAAGAAAAAGGCGTAGTAGACGCTAAGCCAATCATTGCTGATAACAAAGAAAAAATAGAATCAAAGACAGAAAAGAAAGAAATTAAAGTAGAAAAGAAAGAAAAGAAAATAGAAAGACCAAAAAAATCTGAAGCAATAGCAAAAGGGACAAATATGCATGCTTCAAAGAGGCATTGCATGTACATTTGTTCATTTATCAAGAATAAACCGATTGACAGAGCATTAAAAGAATTACAGGAAGTTATTATTTTAAAAAGAGCAATTCCATTTAAAGGCGAAATTCCCCACAGACATGAACTTGGTGGTAAACCTGGCAGATATCCAATAAATGCATCAAAGGAATTCATCTACTTGCTCAAGGCATTAAAAGGAAACTCAATTGAAAATGGCTTGGACATAGACAAAACAAGAATATATTTTGCATCGGCAACTTGGTCTTCTCGCCAATCAAAACGTGGTGGGGCGAGGTTTAAAAGGGCTTTTGTTTTGCTGAAGGCAAAGGAATTCAATGAAATTCCTAAGAGCAAGGAGGCAAAGAAATAAATGGACGAGAAAAAATTTGTAGGATTTAAGAAAGAAGAACTAAGAGTCAAAGATTATGTAAAAAGGGCGCTTGGAAAAGGCAAGATTAGCAATGTCTCTGTTGAATATACCCCGGTGGGAGAGAAAATAGTTATTTCCACAAGTAAACCTGGCCTTGTTATCGGAAGACGTGGTGAAAAAATCGAAGAACTAACAAAAGTCATTAAAAAAAGATTTCATTTTGATAATCCCCACATTGAAATAAGAGAAATAACCAATCCTCTTCTTGATGCCCAATTGGTTGCAGATGAGATTGCAATTTCATTGGAAAACTTAGGGTCATTAAAGTTCAAGGTTATTGCTT
>JBBTAG010000034.1:0-8927 GCA_038044345.1 Nanobdellota archaeon | reverse complement strand
GCAGATTTTTTTTTTATTGATTAGAATGTTTAAATTTTCTGAGAGTTTTTTTCCTTTTATTAGTTCTAATTCAATTTGATATTCATCGCTTCTTATTATTTTAGGAACTGGTATGATAAGTGATGCTTTTTGCAACAGTTTTATTTCTCTTTTTGTTCTCTGTCTTCTTAGTTTTTCGTCTAAAATTGGCAAGCGATAAGATTTTTTCAGCCTATTTTTCACTATATGATTTGATTTCTTCAGAATTGTAGCTTCTGCGCCTTGAAATAGAGTCTTCATTATGACATCTTACGATGATATTTATTTATATGTTTCAATAATTTTATTAATGTGTGCTCTTGATAGCCATCAATTATATGTATTCTATGGGAATATGTTATTTTTAGATACGATTTATTGAATTTTGATTGTTTAACAAAAATTTTTTTAAAAGAAAGCAAATTTTGTTTTAAAAATTCTTTTATTTTGTTTGAATCCAAATTATTTAATGAATAAGGTTCTATTTTCATGTTTTTTATGTTTCAGATTAAAAAAATTACAACCTGATCTTTTTTGCGTATTTTTTTGCAAGTTTCATCATTGTTTTCTGGTCCATCTGTGCATTTTCAAGGGAGGATTGCGATTTAATCATATCATTAAGCATTTTCCATTGTTTTATTAATGCCCTGATGTCTCCGGTATTTGTGCCAGAACCATGAGCTATCCTTTGCATTCTCGAGGTTTGTTTTTCAAGAATTTCAGGATTTTCTATTTCTTCTTTTGTCATTGAATTGATTGCGTGCTTCCATTTTTTCAATTTTTCCTGTTGAGATTCCAATGCGGATTCTGGGATTTTTGCTTTTCCGAGACCTGGAATCATCCCAATTATTTTATCCATTGAACCGAGACCTTCCATTGATTCTAATTGTGTTTGCAAATCGCGCAGAGTGAATTTACCTTCCTGTAGTTTTTTTTGTGTGGACTCTATTTCATCTTTATTTACCACTGATTGTATTTTTTCCATTAATGTTTTCAGGTCACCCATGCCGAGTAATCTGGAAAGGAAAGATTCTGGGTCAAATGATTCAATATCTGCCGGCTTTTCGCCAGTTCCGATGAATACGACTGGCGATTGAACTTCTGCACATGCAGTTAATGCACCGCCGGCTTTGGCTGTTGAATCCATTTTTGTTATTATTACTCCTGTAATATTACAGGCTTCCTTAAATGCAGAAGCTTGTTTTTTGGCTGTTTGACCTATATCTGCAGACATGACTAAGAAAGTTTCGGTAGGTTTTGCAAATTTAGCAATCTCTTTTATTTCTTTAATTAAATCTGAGGAAAGAGCATCTCTTCCAGCGGTGTCTATTAATATTAAATTGTATTTTTTTAACTCTGATTCGAATTTCTTCCAAATTTTCAAGGGAGATTTTTCTTCTGGAGAGATAAAAGCGGGGATGTTTAGTTTATCGCATAATTGCTTTAATTGCTCGGATGCTGCTGGGCGATGAACATCAAGTCCTATGGCGCAGACTTTGCTTCCTCTTTTTCCATAGTAAGATGCTATTTTGCTTATCGTTGTTGTATTATGAACTATAAATCCTTCCGCGACAAAACTGTGATTATCTTCTATTGTCAAATCATAGACAAAATCTCCATCATTTTTTATTTTATTTATACTTTTAATAGGCAGCCAGCAGACTTCAGAATTTGCTAGATTGGATAATAAACATATTATTTGTTTCGCATTTACTTCCTTAATCTTTTGTAAATAATATTGTCCAGTGTTTGTAAGAGAAAGAATATTTTTTTCTGTTTCTATCAATCCTGCTTCATTAAGATGCATTTTTATTCCATTAAGAAATGCATTTCCATATTTTTGTTTAATATTCGCGTTATTTTTTATGTCTTCTAACAAGTGCATATAAATTCCTTTTTTCTTAATTAAAAGATAATTTACAAGTTGTTTAAGTTTTTCTTTAGATATTAAACCTTTTTCTTCATATCGCCCATAGCTATAGACTGCGTTAGTTTGAATTTCTCCTATTGAGAAGCCAAGTTGTTGGCGGACTTCTTTTAAGAATTTTCCAAGCGGAACCATATCTTGGTTTCCACAACCCTGAATTAATCCTATCTCCCGGTATTTATTTATTCTTTCTTGTTTGCGTTTAATTATGTATCCTATTTTTTCGGCGTATTTTTCTGCATAACGAGATTTAATAGTTAATCTCCAATAAGCAATTTTATTTATGAATTTTATAGAAATATTGGAAAATATATCAAATCTTTTAAGAAGCATATTCATCTGTTGAATCAGAGTTTTGCTTTCAGAGGTTAATTCTATTACTCTGTCTTTACTGGGAGAGGAATCACAGTCAAAATACGCTTTAATAAATTTTCTTATTGTTTCGCTGTCTGATAATTGTATTTCTTTTGGCACGCTTAAATTTTTTCCTTTTTTCCCAGGATATAGATTGAAGATTGATAATAATTTTACTAATGTTGTTGAAACTATTCTTATATCAAACATCTTTTTTGTTCTTTTTGCTAGTTTTATTTTTGGTTCTATATTAAATAATATATTCGATAATTCAGAAACTCTTTGTATAACTTCAGGATCTTCATTTGAGATTTGTGCATAACTTGGTCTGATATTACCGTCGCCCATTAAATATCCTAAAAATTCTGCAAAATCTGAAGTTAAGTATGTCGGGATAGTAATAAATTTTTGAGAATTTTTTTCTTTTGCTATTATTATATTGGGTAACTGATTTGATAGTTCTATAGGTATAATACCTTTCTTTAAGTCTAAAGTCAAATGGCAGTAGTTTGCTCTGAATCTAAGATTATTATTAATTTCTTTTATTGTTTTACCCATATTTTTAATTATCAAATCAACTTCTTCTTTACTTGATTTTAATTTTAGAGGGAGATTTTTAATTTTATCTTTCAAACTTATCATTTTTCCTTCTATGCTTATCTTATTTGGCGTAGCAATGTAATCACTTTCTAAAGTTTCATCTGCTCTTACTTTTGTAACATTTCCATTTCTCAGGACAAAGAAGGGATGCTCTGGAGTTACTTTAATTGAAAAGGCGTTTCCATTATCTAAATGGATATCGTATAGGTCTTCTTTCTTAAGCTTCCACAGATGAGTTACTTTCTTATCTTCAATTTTAAGAGTCAACGGATTAAACGAAGGGACTAATAAGTCTTCTTTATTTATGTCAAGTATATACCCTTCTTCTAGCATCTCTTCAGGTAACTTTTCAGCGTATTTTTTATATAAATCTGATATTATAGGTATTTGTCCGCTGCTTAATTGTATTTTACTTTCACCATGTATGCATTTTCCTTGACCATAAAGACCAAGCATCATAAATACATTATTCTTTTGTAATATGATTTCTCTCTTTTCACCCAGTAATTTTATTAATTCATCATGCAATAGTTTGATAATGTGCTCTTTTTTTTCAATTCCTTTTATGCGTTCATCAAGGGCAGCTTTTTTTATTCTTTGAGTTATTTGTAAGACTAATGTGACATTGACATCAGCTTCTATGAGCGCCCTTTGAAGATCTTTTACTATCTGGTCCACTAAATTCTTGTCTAGAAAGATAGCATTTGCTATCTTGTCTGTTGTTTTTTTCAATACTGCTGAAAGCTTTTCTAACATAAAAAGAGCAGTATAAATAAGGTTAATAAAGTTGTGGTTCTTACTGCTGTGTTGCATGATTAGTGCAACACAGCACCGATAATTCAAAAATAAAAAATAAATTCATTATTATTGCAGTTCTGCGTCGATTACTTGCTTAAATGCAGAATAAGGTTGTGCTCCAGACAATGGTTTTCCATTAATGAAAAATCCAGGTGTTCCTTGAACTCCGGCCGCCTGTCCATCTGACTCGTCTTTTTGCACTTCACTTGCATACTTGCCAGAATCGAGACAATTTCCGATATCATAACCCAAGTCTTTTGCCCATTTCTTGAGAACTTCTTTATCCCATCCGTCGAAGACTGTTGATCTCACAGTTCCACCATCAAGCTTATTCTGTTCTTCAAAGATTTTATCATGCATCTTGAAGTATGCCACATCTCCCTTTCCTACTTCTCTAGCGCACTCTGCAGCTTCAGCAGCAGGTTCAGCATTAGGATGGAAGCCTAAAGGAAAGTCTCTATAAATAAATTTCACTTTCCCTATATCAATATAATCTTTCTTTATGCTCGGCAAGGTATCTGTCCAAAACTTTCTACAGAAAGGACATTGATAATCAGAGAACTCTATTATTGTTACTGGCGCATTTTTATCTCCTAAAACTGCATCATCATCTGCGCTAACTTCCGCTATTGTATTTTGACTTGGAAGCTGATTTCCTTGACTTGGAATTTGAGTTGGCACACCATTACTGCTTTCCGCATTACTTTTTCCGAAGAAGAGGAATGCCCCAAAAATAAGCAATGCTAGTAATAGAAAAGTAGAATATTTCCACAGACTATCTTTTTTTATTCTTATGACATCTTCATCTTTATGTTCACTCATTTTAATTAAACCTCCTTTCAGTTTTTTGAGTATTGATCACGCAAGTTTTTTCACTAACAAGATTATGAGAAGTTTTTACAATTGAAAAAGAAATTAAAATTATCGCTAGTAAACTTATCTCTCTTCCTTGAAATGGAAGAGAAGCAAGACTTGCAGTTAAGCCAAGCAAACCCGCAAGCCCTAACCCGCATGCGGCGCAACCAGGAGTAAACACGCCCAAGAAAAATCCGATACTTGAAGCTAAGCCCAGTTTAACTCGATTGTTTCTTATCGAATTAAAATTATATATCATAATATTGATTAAAACGCCAGTCAATAAACCTATTATAAGCATCGTAATAAAAGAAGAAGGTAGAATCGTTCTCCAAAAAGTAAGTATAGATATAAAACTAAGAGAAATCATCTTTGAAAAACCATTCTGTATATATGTATACCATAGATTTCCTGCATTACTCACAAAAACATTAAAAACATAAAAAAATAACACAAACAAAAAAAGGAAAGAAAGATATTTCCAATTACCAAATATATCTTTCCATAATTTAAGAATACCACCCATATTTTTCATGTATGGAGATATTTAGTATAGTATATCATATTTAGGGTCTGAACGATACACCCAAAAAGAGCTAAAAAGCCCAAATTTGGGCTTTAGAACGTTCATAAAGGCAATTTAATCTAAAGAATTAGATTTTTAGATAAATTGCAAGAGTCTTTCCTTTTTCAACTCTCTTAATAATTCCTCGCTTTTCAAGTTCTTGGAGAACATAACTAAGCTTTGCTTTAGACATATCAACTCTTAACCTTAATGTGTTCTGTGTTATTCCCTCTTGCTCTTTAATAGCTTTAAGCACTTTCTGTTCATATGAATCAAGAGCTTTCATTAACATCTCAAATTTAGCATTATCTATTTTTTCGTTTTTTTCGTTTTCTAATCTTTCCATAATTGCTTTTTCTGTTTTATTAAAGAATAAAAGATAAAAACCTAGAGCTAAGATAAATGAAAAAATACCTACCGCTATATGCGTAATAGAAATTCCTTTTTCAAGGGGAATACAATCTTTGTTTGTATAACAACCTATCTCTTCTGATTGTTTTAGCAAGGTAGAATTATAATATAGAAGTATTGCTCCTATAATTAAAGATAAGGTTATCAATAATATACCTAGCTTCCTATTTTCCATTATGATATTAACTAATTTATCTTTAAAAATGATTCGTTTTCACTTTATTTCATCAATTTTTGAAGCAAGAATGAAATCATTTATACTTAGACCATCAATTGAATGGGTGTAAAGAGTTACTTTTGCTTGACCATACGTGAAATTGATGTTTGGATGATGTTGCTCAGATTCCGCAATTTTTCCAACTTTGTTTACAAATTCGAGGGCACTAGAAAAATCTTTGAATCTAAATGTTTTTTCTATATGATGATTATTGATAACTTGCCATCTTTTAGTGAAAGAAAGGTACTTGGCAATGTCTTCTTTTGATAATTTTTCTTCAAGACCTTCACAGGCTCTGCATTTCATTTTAGACAGTTTTTGGGTTTCCATTTTATTATAATCCTAAGTTCTTTAGAACTTCTTTCTTTGTAAATGGAAGAAGGTCATCATAGTTTTGTCCGACACCGAGAAAGTAAATGGGTTTTTTTGTTATGTGGCTGACCGAAAGAATTGTTCCTGCTTTTTCGTCAACATCCGCTTTGCTTAAAATTATCCCATCAATTCCTATAGATTCATTGAATGTTTTTGCCTGCTCAATTGCGTCATTTCCTGTTATAGATTCTCCTACGAATATTTTTAAATTTGGCTTGCTGATTCTAATTATTTTTTCCATTTCTTTCAGGAGATTTGCTTTTGTGTACATTCTTCCAGCTGTATCGATTAGGACAACTTTTATTTTATGTGCTTTGGCATATTTTATTGCATCAAATGCAACTGATGCAGGGTCTGCATTATAAGATGATGCTATCACTGGAACATTCAATCTTTCACCATGAATTTTTAATTGTTCAATGGATGCTGCTCTAAATGTATCTCCTGCTGCCAGAACGCATGAAATACCCTCTTTTTTCAAGGTATTTGCTAATTTTGCTATTGATGTTGTTTTTCCGGTGCCATTTATACCAAAGAAAATGATGGTGTAAATGCCTTCGTGCTCTTTTATTTTTTTTATTAGATTTGGAGGTTCTATTAAAACGGAAAGAATGGCATCTTTCAATGCTTGTAAAATTCTAGCTTCTGCTTCTGGCTTTTTTATCTGCTGGCCGACAAGGATGTTTGATAATTTTTCTTTTATTTTGTCAACTGCTTCCAGGGCTACATTGTTCTCTAAAAGAGTGATTTCAAATTCTTCGAAAAACGAATTGAAATCTTCTTGACTTAATTTAGTGGTTGTTATTTTTCTAAATAGTTTAGTGAAGAAATTGCTTTTTTCTTCTACTTCAATTTCTTCCCCAATTTGTTCGGTTTTTGGACCGTGTTCTGCCTCCTCAATAATTTCATCAACATCAGCCTTTGTTTCTTTTTCAGATTTTGTAAGAAGTTTAGAATCAACCTCTTTTTCTACTTCTTTAACGTCTTCAGTATCTTTTACTCTGGCTTCTTCAATTATTTCAACCTGTATTTTTTCATCGGTTTGCTTTTCTGACTTTTGTTCTTTTTTCGCTGCCTTTTTTTGTTTTTCAATTTTTTTGCTTTTGCTAGCTTTTCTTTCTTTTTCGGATTGCTTTTCTGAAGGTTTTTCTTTGTCTTCTTTTCCAATCCATGAGCTTATTTTTTTCTTCAGGAAGTCGAACATAATCTAAATATGAAAAAGAAGTATATAAATTTGCTTAAGAAACAATTAAAAAGATTGTTTTACATTTTAATGTATTAAAAGATGGTAAAACAATATATTTATATTTTCAGGCACGGGCAGACAGATTTTAATAGGAATAATAAATTTACTGGTTTAGTAGACTCTAGATTAACTAAAACTGGAAAAGACGATGCGAAAATAATTGCTATTAGGCTAAAAGATAAAAAATTTCAAATAGCTTTCTGTACAAGTTTATCTAGATCCAAGAAAACTCTGAAAGAAGTTTTAAAGTATCATGAAGAATGTAAAAGAATAATTGAAGATGACAGAATGTTAGAGAGAAAGTACGGCAAATTACAAGGAAAGACTCATTTTCAAGTTGTAAAGCGTTATGGGTCTGCAAAATATGATGCTTGGCATAGGGGTTTTGATACTCGCCCACCAGAGGGCGAGTCTTTTGCTGATGTAGAGAGAAGGGTGTACTTATTCATTAAGGATTTAATTAATTTCATGAAAAAGAATAAAGTTAATGTTGCTATTTCAGCACATGGAAACTCAATAAGATTATTTAGAAAAATTATGGAAAAACAGTCAGAAAAAAATGCTGTTGAATGGTTTATACCTTATGACAACTATTACCAATATTCTGTACTCACTTATTAGAGTATAATCATTTTTATAAACTTTCTTTTATGCAGATTTTTATGTTAACATACAATGATTTATATGAATTGTTAAGAAAAGAGAAATATGGTGAAAATTTACAACAATTGCCAAAAAATTTTGTGGATGATGTTACGGAGTATCTGAACGATAGAAAAGACCAATCTTTCAGCGGGGGAGATTTATTTGCAGATTCTGTTGCCAAATCAAAAAAGCAATTGGAAAATTCAATTGCAATATTCAAGGAACTTATCCTCAGAAGAAAAAAGAAATTGCTTAATTTGGTATTTGTTGCTGCTGAAACAGGCATAATGAAAAGAGATTATGAAAATATGCTCAATTTTGAAAGAGAGGTTTTTGATAAACTTGTCAAAGCCTTTGAGGATGGTGATAAGGTTCTTTCGAAAACACTGAATACCAGAAAAGATGATCCTTTGATTGACAAAAAAAAGATGATATTATTCAATCAAAATGTTGAACAATTTATCGACATGTCTGGCAATCTTATAGGACCATTTAATTCAGGGGATCTTGCCAATTTAGATGTTCAGGTTTCTGAAATACTTGTGTCTGGTGGAAAGGCACAGTTTATGGATGAAAACTGAAAGCCTCCAGAGGGAATTGAACCCTCGACCTACAGTTTACAAAACTGCCGCTCTAACCAACTGAGCTATGGAGGCATAAATCTTCTAGGAAAGAGGGCATTAAAAAAGCTTTTGTTTATATTAAAAAGGCTTAAATAGGCTTTTTGAGATTTGATTTTAGGGCCTCATCGTCTATCGGCTAGGACACATCTTTGACGTGGATGGGGGCGCAGTTCGATTCTGCGTGGGGCCATTTTCTTAATTTTGGAGTGAAAAATTAGATTTATATAGTTAATTGAATGCTTCAGTAGATGAGCTTTTCCGAGTAGAAGCTCATCAATAAGTTAGAATCTGATAAT
>JBBTAG010000033.1:9253-18104 GCA_038044345.1 Nanobdellota archaeon | reverse complement strand
TATAATTTTTCTTATTTTTTTACTTATATCGATGGGATTTTTGGCTTGCCAGACATTTCTTCCTATTGCAAGTCCAGATGCCCCTGCTGATATTGCATCTTCTGCCTCTTGTAAAACTTCTTTTTCGGAAGTTTTTGCCCCTCCAGAAAGAACGATTTTACATTTGCCAGCTGATTTAACTGCCCATTTTAAATCGGCAACATTTCCGTTGTATTGTAATTTAACAATATCGGCTCCAATTTCTAAACCGACGCGAGCAGAATAAGCCATTAGTTCTGTGCTTGATCTTCCTTCAATTGATTTTCCTCTTGGATATATCCAGGCAATGACCGGAATTCTTTTTTTGTGAGATTCAGATTCAATTTTTTCAAATTCCTTCAACATTTTTGATTCATATTCGCTGCCGATGAAAATAGTATATCCTACTGCAGATGCCCCTAAACTTATTGCTTCGTCAACTGTGCAAAGTTGTTCTGACATAGGCTCTCCTTTTAATAGATTAGTTTTACCATTTAACTTAATTATTAGTGGAACACCACTATTTTTAATTTCAGAATTATATTTTTCGGCAATTCCTTTTTGAAAAATTATTGCAGTGAATTTTCCTTTTTTTGCAATATCAATAATACTTGCTGGATTGACATTCTCGTCATTGAATTCGATTGGTCCATGTTCCAATCCTTGGTCATATGCAAGAAACAATGCTTTTCCCTTTTTTGTGATTTTACTCAAATTAACCATTAAATAAATAGTTTTTCTAAGTATAAAAAACTATTTAAGCGACCCTTCATAGGAACTGATATAAACTTTTAATAAAAGAGATTAAAATGCTAGAAATGTTAATCAATCCAAGGAAGGCTGAACGGCGCTCATGGGAAATGCTTTTTGTAGGATTTTTTTATTCATCTTTGTCCTTGCTCTTAGTAAATTGGATTTTTGCAAGGGATGCTGTGCTGTCGCAATATTCTGGAATTTTAATTGTTACTTTTACTGTAATGTTTTCAATACCTTTTGTTTATTATACCTTAAAATTAGAAGAAAGAAGAATAACTCCTCAATCTGGAACCATTTCGCTTCTGAAGGAACATAAAAAAGCTCTTTTTGTTTTTTTATGGTTATTTATAGGTTATGTTCTGGCATTTTCCTTTTGGTACATATTGCTTGCTCCAGTAGACAGTTTCAAACCACAAATAGAAACATACTGCTTAATCAATAAACCTGCTAATTTTCAAGAATGTGCACAACAGTATGGAGTAAAAAAGCCTTCAATTTCAACAGGTTATACTACTGCGGTGGATCATTTCTTCTTGATTTTCACTAATAATATTTATGTTCTTATATTCACTTTGGTTTTTTCACTCATATTTGGTGCAGGAGTTATATTTGTTCTTGTCTGGAATGCGAGTGTTATTGCTGCGGCGATTGGAATTTTCTCAAAATCCAATATTTATTCCTTGCCTCTGGGACTGGCAAGGTATATGATTCATGGAATTCCTGAGATAGCTTCATATTTTACGGTTGCTCTTGCCGGGGGATTAGTTTCGGTGGCAGTCATAAGACATGAGTTTGGAACTGAAAAGTTTTGGGAAGTTTTACAAGATTCTCTAAATCTCATTATATTGTCAATTGTTATTCTTTTTATAGCTGGGTTAATAGAAGTTTTTGTAACTCCAGCTATATTTTAGTGATTATTCATTATATTTAAATAGCTATCTTTTATATGAATATTATCTGTCATAAAAAAGAATATGGAAGAAAACAATGTTGAAAGCAATGTCAATGAAGAACATAAAATTGAAGCAAAGGCATCTGAAAGGTCAGAGGATAAAATAATAGAAGAGAGAAAAAAGAAAGCACTTTCATTTTTAAAAGCGAAAAAAAGTTGGATATTTATTTTGATTCTAATAGGTTTGATGATTTTTTCGGTATGGTTGAGAACATTGCCTATGCACGTTAGGGCAGAAACTGGACATCCCGGGCTTTGGGATGTAACGACAAATTCGTGGACTCTTGGCCCAGACTTGGATCCTTTTTTATTCTTGAGATGGGCAAAAGATATTGTTAGTCATGGCTCTTTGCCTCTTTATGACACAATGAGATATGTCCCATTAGGTTTTGATACAAAGGGAGAACTTCTTGGTTTGACATATATGATTGTTTTGTTTCATAAAACTTTACTCTTGATGGGAATGACAGATTCAGTTGAATATTCTGCAGTTTTATTTCCAGCGGTCTTGTTTAGCATAACTGTGCTGGTTTTCTTTTTGTTAGTAAGGAAAATGTTTGCCAATGCCCTGGGCAAAAATAAATCTAATATAATCGCGCTTATAGCATCATTCTTTTTAATCATTATTCCAGCATTATTGCCAAGAACAGTTGCAGGCATTCCGGAAAAAGAGTCTCCTGGTTTCCTATTTATGTTTTTGACATTTTATCTTTTTATATCAGCATGGAAGGCTAAAAAAATTACGGCGGAAATTTTGTTAGGTTTATTAGCTGGTTTGTCAACTGCTGCAATGGCATATGTTTGGGGAGGTTTTATTTACATATTCTTAACAATTGGTATAGCTCTTTTCGTTGCTCTGATAATGGGGCAGATGAATTTCAATAAGCTTATTGTTTCAATTGTATGGATATTTTCTTCCTTCCTGCTGATGAGTTTACTTTCTACTCGTTACAGTTTTAATATTCTCTTGAATTCAACAACGATGCTTATACCGTTGGCGGTAATCGCTTTGGCAGCAATTTATTTAGTGATTTTTGAAACACGGTTAAAAAAATATTTTGAAAATAGCATGTTATTAAAACTGCCTAAACCCATAGCAGCTATTGTTGTTTCTCTTGTGTTTGGGCTTATTGTGTATTTACTGCTCGCAATAGTTGGGATAATTCCTTTTACATTTATCACAGATAAAATAATGGATGTTACCAGGCCGCTTATTACTCCTATAACAAGCAGACTTGGAGTAACTGTTGCAGAAAATAGACAACCATTTTTTGGTGAGTGGGCTGCTAGCTTTGGTCCTAATTTTGGAGGCAAAATACCTCTTTTCTTTTGGCTTTTCTTTATAGGTTCTATATACTTATATTCGACAATAATGAAAGTTTTATCAAAAAGAGGAAGAATTGTTGCGACTACAGGATATACTGTATTTTTATTTGCTATAATATTCAGCAGATATAGTGCGAGCAGTATTTTTAATGGAACAAACTTTTTGAGCCTCTCATTTTATGTTTTTGGTGTTTTGTGCTTGTTGGGAAGTTTTGGATATTATTATTATAAATATTTCAAGCATAATGAATTTGAAAAATTGCAAAAAATAGATTTTGGTTTGATTCTTCTGTTTTCTCTATTTTTCCTTAGTATTATATCTGCAAGGGGCTCTGTAAGAACAATAATGCTTTTAGCACCTCCTGCTGCAATAATTGTGGGCTTCTTCATAGTTCAGCTCCATAAAAACATAAAAGAAAAAGCCGAGGAGCAAAAACAAAATAGTTTATACTATTGGATTATCTTTGGCTTTGTTCTTTTGATTATTCTTGCGACTGTGTGGACTCCAAATAGTTCTGGGTTCAGAAAAGTTGTGGGGCCTGGCTTTTTGCAGATAACTGTATCTCAATCCAATAGTTATATACCATCTTCGTATACTCAACAATGGCAATTGGCAATGGCTTGGGTGAGAGAAAATACAAAAAAGGACGCAGTTTTTGGCCATTGGTGGGATTATGGTTATTGGGTTCAAACATTGGGTGAAAGAGCAACGGTTCTTGATGGAGGGAATGCCATTTCTTACTGGAATCATTTAATGGGACGTCATGGATTAACTTCTCCAAGCAATTCAGATGCCTTAGAATTTTTATATTCTCACAATACTACACACTTTTTAATAGATTCAACAGATATAGGCAAATATGGCGCTTTTTCCAGTATAGGGGGCAATGAAAATTATGATAGAACTAGCTTTATTCAGACTCTTTATTTGGATAAACAACAAACCAAAGAAAATAGAAACTCTACAAGTTTTGTATATGGCATACCTAATAGCATTCTTCCATTGGATTCTGATATAATTTATGAAGATAATGGCACTAAAATATTTTTGCCAAAAGAAAAGGCCGGATTGATAGGGATTATAATTGAAAGAGATGCCCTTGGTAAGGTGGTCAGTCAACCCATTGGAGTTTTTGGACATCAGAATGGGCAACAATATAGAATTTCATTTAGATATGCTTATGCTTCTGGTAATTTTACTGACTTTGGCTCTGGTTTAGAGTCCGGAATCTTCTTATATTCATCATTGATACCATCAAGCCAAGGATATTCAATTGACAAAGATGCAAATCTTATTTATTTGAGCAGTAGGACAGTTAAATCTCAGTTGGCCCGCCTTTATTTTTACAAAGAAGAAACAAACTTTAAATTAGTGCATAGCGAAGACGATTTTGTAGTTTCCAGTTTGAAAAATCAAAAAATAATTGGTGAAGATGATGACTTTATTCAGTATTATGGCTTCCGTGGCCCTATAAGAATTTGGGAAATCCAATATCCTAGTAATATGACTGTAAATAAGGCATATTTACAGACTGAATATCCAGATTTAAGACTGGCAATGGCCCTATAAAATGGTAGACTATAGAATAATAATACCGATTTTGGCAAGTTTTTTCATAACTTTGTTTGTAATTCCAGTTTGGATAAAAAAAGCTAAACAAATAAATCTTTTATGGGATGATATGCATAAGATACATTCAAAAAAAGTTCCTGGTTCAGGAGGATTAATCGTTTTTCTTGGATTTATTTTTGGAGTGTTGATATTTATTGCGTATCGCGTTTTTTATCTGAAAACACAAGACTTTTTAATAGAAATCTTAGCTTCTTTATTATTAGTCTCTTTTTTAGCAGGCATAGGTTTAATTGATGATTTGCTGGGTTGGCAAAAAGGAGGATTATCAAAACGTTCTAGAATAATTATGATTGCATTAGCATCTATTTCCTTAATGGTTATTAATGCTGGCAAGTCAGATATAGTTATTCCAATTATAGGCCAAATTAATTTTGGAATACTTTATCCACTGGTATTAATACCCGTTGGAATAATTGGGGCTGCAACTACTTTTAATTTTCTCGCTGGTTACAATGGTTTAGAAGCGGGTCAGGGAGCACTAATAATTTTTGCTCTATCAGTTGTGGCCTTTTTCACAGGCAATTCATGGTTGGCAGTTTTGGGTTTGTGTATGACTGCCGCGCTTGTTGCATTTTTACTTTATAATTTCTATCCGGCAAAAGTGTTTCCTGGAGACGTTATAACTTATTCAATTGGAGGTCTAATTGCAGTTGTGGCTATTTTAGGGAACTTTGAAAAAATAGCAATCTTTTTCTTTTTACCATATATAATAGAATTTGTTCTTAAGGCTCGTGGAAAGCTGACAAAACAGTCGTTTGGAAAGCCTCAAAAAGATGGTTCTCTTGATTTAAGATATAATAAAATATACGGTTTGGAACATTTATCTATTTATTTGATGAAAAAAGCCAATATTAAAGCAACTGAAAAAAAAGTCGTTTATTCTATTTGGATTTTCCAAATATTGATAATATTAGTTGGTTTCATAATTTTTAGAAAAGGGATATTTTGATAATGTTGAACAGAATAAAAAGTCTTGGCAAGGACGAGTTGATGCGTGGAAGTTTAGTTTTGTTTATTATGTTTGGCATTTACAATGTTCTGAATTATGTTTTTCAAATATCGATGGCAAGGATGCTTGGCCCGGCAGACTATGGTATTCTTGCAGTTTTAATGTCGATAATTTATATATTTGGGATACCAAGTGAGGCTATTCAAACGGTAATAACCAAATATACAAGCAAGTTTAGTGTAAATAATAATCTTGGAAAAGTGAAAGACTTGCTTTTTAGAAGTATTAAAAAGGGATTTATTTTTGCCACCGCCAGTTTTATCTTGCTTATACCATTAAGTTTTCTTCTTTCTCATTTATTAGATATAAAAATAAGCCTCTTAATTTTTTCATTTTTTTTCATTTTTTTTGTTTTTCTCGTATCAATAAATCGCGGCGTACTGCAAGGTAGAAAAGAATTTGTGCACCTTGGAGTTAATCTAGTGATAGAATCTCTTGTGAAAGTTATATTTTCAATATTTTTGGTCTGGATAGGATGGAGATTATATGGGGCAATAGTTGGTGTTTTAATTGGAGGGTTGTTATCATTTATTTTAACATTCTTTATTATAAGAAATATTCTTGCTGCAAAAAGAGAGAGAGCAGAATTTTACAACATTTATGAAACCAATTTTCCAATTTTAATTGCTATGATTTCCATAGTTTTAATGTATAGTTTAGATATAATATTTGCAAGAGCATTTTTCTCTCCTCAGATTGCGGGAGAATTTGCTTTTGTTTCACTTATCGGCAAAGTTATTATCTTTATTAGCTCTTCAATTGGAAAAACCATGTTTCCTTTGACATCGCAAGAATTTGAAAAGGGCAAAAATACTTTTAGTTTATTTAAGAAAGCTGTGCTACTTGTTTTTTTCATATCTGCTGTGGCTCTTGTTTTCTACTACTTTTTCCCAGTTGAGATAATATCATTGGTTTCTCTGGGATCTAACCAGTATTTGGGAGCGGCAGGAATACTGTTTATTTTAGGTGTCTCATATACTTTACTTTCAATTTCAAACATAATTGTATTATATAATTTATCTATTAATAAAATTATTAAGAGGGCTTACTTCCTACCAGTGTTTGTTTTAATTGAAATATTTCTTTTGCTAATATTCAACAATAATCTCATGGAATTTGCAGTTTCATTATTGGTTTCTAATTTACTTATATTTTTATACTCTCTTTTCTTGTTGAGAAAATGAAAATTTCGATTATTATTCCAGCTTATAATGAAGAGAAAAGAATATTAAACACGCTTGAATCATATTCCTCTTATTTTGAAAAATTAAGGAAAAAGAATAAATTAAACTATGAAATCTTGGTTGCAATTAATAAGACTAATGATAGAACTCTGAAAATTGTAAAATCATTTAAGAAAAAAAACAAAAGAATTCAATATATTAATCTTCCAAAAGGCGGAAAGGGTTATGCAATAACTGAAGGATTTAGAGTTTTGCTTAAAAAAGATTTTGATTATATCGGATTTGTTGATGCAGATATGGCGACATCTCCTGAAGCATTTTATGATTTATTTTTAAATATTGAAGGTCGTGACGGCATAATTGGCAGCAGATATTTGCCTGGAGCGAGAGTTAATCCGAAACAATCCTTACAGAGAATTATTGTTTCAAGAGTGTTTAATTTTATCATAAGATCCCTTTTGTTTCTTCCGTACAAGGATTCACAATGTGGTGCAAAGATTTTTAAGAAAGAAGCAATAAAAACTGTCTTACCAACTCTTA
Source organism: Nanobdellota archaeon (assembly GCA_038044345.1). GTDB lineage: Archaea > Nanobdellota > Nanobdellia > Pacearchaeales > GW2011-AR1 > VGKP01. Next base: position 10,686 of record JBBTAG010000033.1, on the reverse strand, counting down.
CAATGTCACAATGGGCTTTTGATATTGATATTCTATATAACTTAAAGAAGTTTGGCTTTAAAATAAGAGAATATCCTACTGTTTGGGCTGACAAAGAATACTCCAAAATAAACTTTATGAAGGCTGGCCCAAAAATGATGCTGGCAGTTATAAGATTACGGATACTAAATTCTCCCTTAAGAGACATGATGAGGGTATATGTTTTATTTAGGAAAAAGAAATAATATGGCGGCAATATCATTAAATGTAAGTAAAAAGAAGATCATTATCTATTTATCTTTGTTAATATTAGTCTTGGGTATTTTACTACGTCTTGCGGCTTTAAATAATGAAATAACCGGCGAAGAATCTGATTTTATTCTTCCTGCAAAGAGCATTGCTGAAACAAGTCATCCAATATTTTATCAGGCAGAACAGGTTCCCAAGGAAACAGCTTTGTGGCATCCCCCAATGTATATTTTTATTTTATCTTCGATTATTCATTTTTCAACCAATGAAGTTTTGATTAGATCATTAAATGTAACTGCCATTTTATTGACTTCGGTGCTTATTTATTTTTTCTGCCTTAATTTTTTGAAGAAAGACGGTAAAATAATAGGCATTTTATCTGCAGCACTCTTCCTGATAAATTATTATGTTTTATCATCATCAATATTGATAGATATTGATGTTTTGTCAACACTTTTTGTCTTTTCTTTTGTGTTTTTCACTTTAATGAGTTTTAAAGAGAAAACTAATCTTTCCTTTTTATTGTCTATTTTTTCCTTCGTTTTTGCACTGGCAAATAGATATCCAATAGCTATTCTTGTTTATACGGGTATTTTTATTCTAATAATTTTAAACAAGCAAACTAGAATGTATTATAAAAAATATCTTATCGCAGGTGTTTCTGCTGGTCTTATATTTCTATTAATCTGGACTTTTTATAGCACCGTTATTGAACCTGGTACATTCCTGTATTTTATTCATCATAATGCCCAATTGGGGGCAAGTCAGCTTTTAAGTGCGAAGGTATATCTGTTTAGCTTTGCACTTAATATATCACAAATAATCAGATTGTTTACATTGCCTGCAGTTTTATTATTTTTGATATCAGTCTATTTTATATATAAAAAGAAAGATTTTGAAATTAGAGCAATATTATTTTATACTCTTTCAGCATCTATCCTTTTCATAATTGTACCAAGACCGGCTTTTGGCTATCCGAGGTACTTTCTTACCGCAATGCCTGGACTTTTTATATTAATCTCAATATTTTTCTACGAAATTTATACTGCTAAGCAAGATTTGAAAAAGAACATTTTATATGCATCAATAATTGGAATTGCTTCATTAATCATTCTTATTTTACTGAATCCTCAATTGACTTTATATAGAAGCGATGGGTTGATAAAAGCGACTAATCTGCCCGACTTTTTATTCAATATTTGCGG
>JBBTAG010000033.1:0-9153 GCA_038044345.1 Nanobdellota archaeon | reverse complement strand
GGAAAAAAAGTTTCGGTAGTTTTTTCTACCTATAATGAGAAAGACACCATAAGGAAATGTATACAAGAATTTTTTGCTACTGGTGTTGTTGATGAAGTTATCGCGGTTGATAATAATGCTGTTAAAGGAACTAAAGAAGAGATATTTAAAACAAAGGCAAAATATTTTTTTGAACCAAAGCAAGGAATAGGCAATGGGTATCAAAGGGCGATGCATGAGGCTACAGGAGATTTAATAATCACAACTGAAGTTGATGACACGTATTTGCCTAGGGATATTCTCAAATTACTTGCGTATTCGGATGATTTTGATTTTGTGTGCGGCACCAGAACAACGTCTATCTTGATTGGAGAGGGAGCTAATATGGGTTTCGCAATGAAGTGGGCAAATTGGGCTTATGCTAAGATAATTGAAGTTCTTTTTAATACGAATAATATAACTGATGTGGGTTGTATTTATAGATTAATGAACAAAAAAGCCTTTAATAAAATAAGAGATGTTAAACTCGATGGCAAAAATTCATTCAATGTTGATTGGATGCTTTATATGATTAGAAAAAAGACCAGATTCATTGAAGTTCCTGTAAATTTCAAAAAAAGAGTTGGTGAATCGCATGGCGCGGCAAATACATGGAAAGCTGCAAAAGTTGCTCTTGAATTCATTCCGGTAATATTAAAACACAGACTTGGTATAAAGAAATTGCATAGAAATGATTAAATATACTAAAAAGAACAACTTTTGATGAATAAACAAAAAATAGAATTTTTTGCTTGGCCTAATGATAAAGGAATCACTAGAATAGATGCTGGATTAATTAGACATACAAGACTGGAAGAGTTTTACGATGATAATGACACTGAAAAAATTGATTCCAATTGGCAAGCTCAACTAGCTGCCGGCAACTTCAGAAACTTGCCCATGGGCTCTCTATGGAATACCAGACAAGAAAACAGCCGAATTGTAGCATCATACTTACCTACTGAGTACAAAGTTTATAATGCAGTAGCATTTCCCCACAATTCAAACAACCCCCCGTCTTATAGGCTCAGAAGCCTTATGAGAATATCATCTGTCGGAGGGGTCATATTCACGTCCGATGACAAAATATTGATGCAGAAGAGAGCAGAAGGGGTTACTGCTGCAGGTCTTATTGATTCAGTTGTTGCGGGATTTTGTGTTTCAAATGACAAAAATAAATTGGATTTTGATTGTGCTATAAAAGAAAAGCTTAAAAGAGAGGCAGTAATAGACCAAAAAGAGGTATCGTCCTTGGAGCAAAGATCATTATTTAGCAGTATAGGCTATGATTTTAGCGGAATGATTGGATATTTGGTCAAAACGACTTTATCTTCTCAGGAAATAGCTCTGAGGGCGAATAAAAAATATATTGGGAGCATTTATGCATTGAAGAAAAATGAAATTTTTGATTTTATTGCTAGACATTATATCAAGGAACAAGATATGACAGGAGATGGATGCGCTGTTTTATTAAGCTGCTTGGAACAATCCGAGTTTGAAGATGTTGTAGAAGAAATCAAAAGTCGCGGTGCAAAGATTCAATTTGGCCAACTTTCAGAAGGCAAATTTATCCCAAATTAAAAAATAAGTGATAAAACGCAATTAAATTTATATATTCCTTTTTTGAGTGTCTTTCGTGAATAATATGATTGGTGATGTTAAGATAAAATCATTGAAGGTAAACGAAGATTCAAGAGGCAATTTTAGAGAGATTATAAGAGAAAGCGAGGGTTTAATTACTAATATAAAACAAATATCGATGAGCAAGACAAAACCTGGTGTGATAAAGGCTTTCCATTGGCATAAATATCAAGACGATATATTTTGCGCAGTATCTGGAAATTTTCAGGTTGTCTTATATGATGGCAGACAAAATTCTTCCACTAAAGGTAAGACAGATGTTATTCTTATGGGCGAGGATTATGAACAGATAGCCCTCTTTATCCCGCGGGGAGTGTTGCATGGATACAAAGTTTTAGGAGACAAGGACGCAGAAATGCTTTATTTGATGAATAACGAATACAATGCTCGGAATCCTGATGAAGAAAGAGCCCCTCATGATGACTTAAATATTAATTTTGACTGGAATGCCTCACATTTTCTTTGGAGAAAAAAAGTTTTGGTTATTGGAGCAAGCGGTCTTTTAGGAAAACAGTTAATAAAAAATTTTTCAAAACAATATGAAGTTATAGGAACATACAATAATACAAAAAAAGATGGGCTAGTTCATTTAGACATTACCGATGCCAGTGAGGTAAAATTATTAATAGAAAAAGAAAATCCAGAAATTGTAATAATTTGTTCGGCAAAAACGAATGTTGAGAAATGCGAACTTGAGCCGGAAGACACCATGAAAATCAATGTGGATGGAGTAAAAAATGTAGTTGATAACTGCAAAAATAGAAAGGTAGTATACATTTCTACCGATTCTGTATTTGATGGAACTAAGGAGCAATATAAAGAAGATGACATTCCAAATCCAATCAACATTTATAGTTTAAGCAAGTTAAGAGGGGAGAAAATAGTACAGACTCTTTCAGATTATTTAATCTGCAGAACAGCAAGATTATATAGTTATGATAAAAAAAGCACTAAATTTATAAGTATTATTATAAATTCTCTTAGAGATGGAAAACCTGTTAAGGCGCCAATCGATACTTCTGGAAATCCAACATTTGTACCTGAAATATCTTCCGCAATTCTTGAATTGGTAAAAAAAAGCAAAAAAGGAATCTATCATGTTGCTGGAGACGACGCTCTTTCATTCTACCAGTCTGCTTTAAAAATAGCTGATGTTTTCGGGTTTGATCGTTCTATTATTATTCCGGTTGAGAAGCATTTCTTTGATTTAAAAGTTAAAAGGGCTAGTTCAGTATTGAATATGGAAAAACTAAAGAATGAGGGAATTAAAATGAATAATTTTGAAGAAGGACTTAAAAAGGTGAAAGAATATCATGAGAAACACTATTTTGTAAAAAAATGCCGAGTTTGTGGGAATGAAAATCTTGTTTCTTATCTTGATTTGGGTGAAACGCCCTTGGCAAACGCTTTAATAAGCAACAGCAACGCTAATCTAGAAGACGAGCAATATCCACTTAATGTTGTTTATTGTTCTGCGTGTTATTTTTCACAAATAGATACAATAGTTCAACAGGATGTGCTGTTTAAGAATTATGTTTATAGATCTTCAATATCAAATTTATTTAAAGAGCATTGCAGAGAATTGGCAGATGAATTAAACAATGAGCAAGTGATTAATAAGGATGAACTTATTGTTGATATTGCAAGCAATGATGGGTCTTTATTGACAAAATTCAAAAATAAGAATAACAGAGTTCTTGGAGTAGAACCTGCATCAAATATCGCTGAGATAGCAAATATGGAAGGAATTGAAACCATTAATGAATATTGGACCCATAACTTAGCTAAAAAAATACTGGATAAACATGGGCCAGCGAAAGTTATAACTGCATTCAATGTTTTTGCCCATGTTAATGATATTCACTCTTTTGTTGAGGGCGCAAAAATCTTGCTTGACAAGGAGGGTTATTTCATTATTGAGTCTCCGCATTTACTAAAATTAATAGAAAAAGTAGAATTTGACACTATTTATCATGAGCATTTATCTTATTTATTAATAAAGCCTTTGAAAAAGCTCATAGAAATGCATGGTTTGAGACTTGCGAAAGTAAAGGAATTTGATATCCATGGCGGTTCAATAAGACTTTATATTGAGCATAAAGAAAAAAAGAACAGTTCAGACGGCTCCGTTGAAAATTTGATAAACAATGAAGAGATGGCTGGGCTATACTCCCCATTGGCATATCATGATTTTCATGAAAAGGTAATAAAAATAAAAGAAGACCTTATCAACACACTTAATCAAATAAAGATGGAAGGAAAAAATGTTGCAGCAATAGGTGCTTCAGCGAAAGGAAATACCCTTATCAATTATTGCAATATCGGACCCGATATGATAAGGTATATATTTGATGCAACTCCAGAAAAACAAAATAAACTTACTCCTGGAAAACACATCCCCATTATAAGTCAAGATATGCTTATGGAAAAAAAACCGGACTATCTTTTAATTTTGGCATGGAATTTTGCAGATGAAATAATTAGGAGGACAAAGGCTTATAAAGAAATGGGCGGTAAATATATAATACCTATACCAACTTTAAAAATAATATGAGAATAGTGATAACTGGTGCTGCTGGTTTCATAGGAAGCAATTTTGTCAGATATTGGGCTGGCAAATATCCGAACTATGAATTTTTAGTTATTGATAAGTTGACTTATTCAGGTAATATAAATAATATCAAAGACTTGTTGTCCAGAGATAATTTTGAATTTGTCAATGGTGACATATGCAATTATGAACTAATGCTGCATTTAATAAAAGAAAATGATATTATAGTAAATTTTGCTGCGGAAAGTCATGTTGACAATTCTATTATAGACTCTGGAATATTTATAAAGACAAACATTTTAGGAACTCATTCAATTCTTGAAGCTGCAAGAGTTAAGAAAGCAAGATTATTCATACAAATATCGACAGATGAAGTTTATGGTTCTCTTGATTTTGATTCTTCTTCATCAAAAGAAAATGACTTATTAATGCCTTCTTCTCCTTACAGTGCTTCAAAAGCTGCTGCAGAGCAAATATGTCTTGCTAATTTTAAAACCTTCAATCAACCAATAATAGTAACTCGTTCTTCAAACAACTTTGGTCCATACCAATTTCCTGAAAAAGTGATGCCTCTTTTTATAACAAATTTAATTCAGGGGAAAAAAGTTCCTCTTTATGGAAGCGGAAAAAATATAAGAGACTGGATATATGTTGAAGATAATTGTGAAGCCATTGATGCAATAATAAACAATGGAAAAGTTGGAGAGATATATAATATTGGCGGCGGCAATGAAATTTCCAATATGGAATTAACTAAATCAATAATTGGTAAGTTGAATAAAGATGATTCTTTCATCAATTATGTAGAAGATAGAAAAGGACACGATTTGCGTTATTCGCTTGATTTTTCGAAGATAAAAAGTCTTGGCTGGAAACCTAAATTTAATTTTGAGCAAGCCTTGGAGCAAACAATTGAATGGTACAAGAAGAATGAACAATGGTGGCTGTCGTTGAAAAATTTACAAGACAGGAGGACAACATAAAATGAAAGGAGTCGTATTGGCTGGTGGAACTGGCTCTAGAATGTTGCCTCTAACAAAAGTTACAAACAAACATCTTCTACCCATTTATGACAAGCCAATGATTTTTTATCCTATTGAAACGTTAAAGAAAATGGAGATAAAAGAAATTTTGATAGTCTCAGGCAAAGAACATGCAGGGCATATAATGAATCTTCTTGGAAGTGGCAAAGATGAGGGTGTTGAATACACATATAAAGTGCAGGATAAAGCTGGAGGGATTGCTGAAGCGTTAGGCTTGGCAAGAGATTTTTCAAAAGGAGAGAACATTGCAGTTATATTAGGAGATAATATATATGAAGATACTTTTGATGTGTCTGACTTTAAAGATGGAGCCAGAATTTACCTAAAACAAGTTTCAGAACCGCAAAGATTTGGGGTTGCTGAATTACTTGATGGCAAGCTTGTTGGCATTCAAGAAAAACCATCAATACCTAGAGGCAATTGTGCTGTGACTGGACTTTATATTTATGACAATTCTGCATTTGAATGCATAAAAAATCTTAAACCCTCAGCAAGAGGTGAACTTGAATTAACTGATGTAAATAATTTTTTCATTAATAAAGGAAAAATGGAATTTAGATTTGTGCAGGGATTTTGGTCAGATGCTGGCACATTTAGTTCATTGTTCAAATCTACAGAGTTTATCAAAAACAAAACAGACTATGTTAATCCCTTGAATTGAGCATTCTTCTGGCAGTTTTGATAAATTGTTTCGCTGCAACATTTGCATTATAATATTCTTTGACTCTTTGCATACCCTTTTTTCCAATTGCTATTGCTTTTTTTCTGTTGTTATATATATATTCTAATTCAGATTTAAATGATTCAAAGCTGTCTGGCTTGAATAAAAATCCGTTCTTTCTATGTTGAATAACTTCAACCACGCCTGGCAGCCCTGTGGTTAGAGTAGGCTTTCCAGTCATTAAATTATGTGTAAATGCACTTGGTGTATTGCCTTGAGTGTCTGGAGTATTTCTTCTAGTTGCTAGAAGACAATCGACAGAATTAAGATATCTGTTAAGAACAATTTGATCTGAGACCCATCCAATCGTTACAATGTTTCTTTCAATTTTTAAATCAGATATGAGTTTTTTGAACCAGCCTTCACCCATTGTCCCGCCAACGAAAAGAATTTTCCAGTTTGGATGAATTTTGACTAATTTTGCCCACCATTCAAGAACTTGGTCATATCCTTTGCTTCTATGGATTATGCCATGCAAACCCACAACAAAATCTTTGTCTGTAAAACCAAACTTTTTTCTTTCAAGTTTTGCATTGCATGGAGAGTAAACTCCGCCATACATTGGAAGATTTACTCTTGCCACTCTCTCCTTAGAAAAACCTCTTTTAGCAACAAATTCCTTCTCAGAATTGTTATGGCTCATTAAAAAAAATCCTTGTTTATTCCAGTGTCTTATCTCAAAACTTTCCATTAAATCTGCTGCTTTTCTCCCAGTCTTGTTTATTCCAAAAATAATCGAAAGCCACCAATCACCCAAATCTATGATTACAGGAATTTTTAATAAACCCATGAATGAAGGCAAAAATGGAAAAAGTTCTTTGCACATTATTATGTCTGGTTTCTCTTTTCTTATTCTTAGTAAAGCGATAGGAAGATAAAGATAATACAAAAAAAGCTTAGCCCATTTGTCAAAAGTGCTCTTTATGTTGATTTCCAGAGGCATTGTTTTTACTTTAATATATTTTCGCAGCTCCTCATTTTTTGGATCCTTCCAAGTCATGCTAAAATGAACGATGGAAAATTCTTTGGAAAGCTGTCTGTAAACTTCCATTAGACCTGGAAACGGAATAAGCTCAAATTCTGGAGGATATCTATGGAGAATCAACAATTTTGGTTTCTGCTTATTTTGCATTTCAACTTTTTTATCTTTTCTCATCTATTGGCACAGCATAATGCCTTTTTATTTGTTTTTATCTGGGATTTATCTGTTCTATTGCATTAAGCACCTCATCAATAGAAATACTATTTACGAGCTTTTCATTATACTCATCCATCTTTTCAGGAAAAAATTGATTGATCAATGGAGAAACAATCTTTTTTAAAATTCCATATCCTTCAACTTCATAGGGCGAAGTGCAAAAGAAAAGCCCAACTGTCGGTTTTTTTAATCCAATAGATACATGCAGTGCAAAGCTGTCTGAGCAGATCATTGAACTGCAGAGAGAGACGACTGCTGCAAATTCTCTTTTTGTATTGTTAGGATTATTTATAAATAGATTAACTTTCTTCTTTCTCAAATCTATATAGAGTGAATTGTGTTTTGTAGTTTCATTTGGTCCACCAAATAGAATTACTTTGTATCCTTTTTCGTTTGCTTTCAGTATAAATTCTTTAACTTTGTCTTCATGCCAAGCTTTTGATGGCCATCTGGAAGAAGCGCCCATATGTATTCCTATCAGATGGTTGCCTTGAATATTATTCTTATTTGCATAATTTGAGGCATAATTTATATCTTTTTCATTAAGAACAATTTCATAATTTTCTTTGTTGTATGGCAATTCTGCGACTTCAAACATCATTTCCTGATATGTTTTTCTATTACTTTTTTTGAGTTCGTCATCAAATATGGTATTTAAATAGTATTCTGATCCTGAATTAAAAACTGAGGGATATCCACCATCGGAACAAAAACCATATTTTTTACCCGCTTTGATTTTCATTGCAAGAGTAGTCGCTTCATCTTCAATATCAAAATTATATAATATATCAAATATTGTTGTGCCCTGATATGGAATTTCTAATATTTCATCCAAATAACTCATTCCAGTTAGCAACTCTGCAATATCTCCCTTTGTAATCAAACTTATTTTAGAATCTGGATATTTGGTTTTTATTGCTTTTGCAATGGGCAATGTTCTTAGAACATCTCCATCCGCTCCTAATTTAATAATGCAAATTTTCATAAATTTATTAAAATCAATACACTTTTAAAGTTAACCATATCTAATCATTTATGAAAGTATATATTGCGGGAAAACTTCAAACGGAATCAGAAAGGGAAAGTTTGGAAGAAATAGATGCTCTATGCAAATCATTAGACCTGAAAACTTTTCTGCCACATAGAGATGTTGGATTGGCTAAGGACATGAATGATGTTGAAAAAATATTTAAAGGGGATATATTGACTGGCTTCAAGAATTGTAAATTAGTAGTAGCGTTATTGAATGGTTTGCATGTTGGCTCTGGAACTGCTTGGGAATTAGGCTATGCATATGCAAAAGGCATTCCAATCATAGGTCTAAAAACGGATGAATCGATTGAAGAGGCGTTGGAATATTTAAGTGCAATTTTAATTTATTCAATACATTTTGCTTCTTCAATGGATGAACTGAAAATAAAAATTAAAGAAATTTTGAAGTTGAAGTAATAATTTGATTTTCAGACTTTAGAAGCAAATCTTTGACTTTCCGGCATATGAACATATTCTGAATTTCTTGAATCCGTTTCGTACAATACTTTATCGTAGAGATGATGTCTAACTGCTGTAGATAATGTCCTAGATTTTATTCCATTTGTATTGCCATTTCCATTGCTATTAATTTCTTGAACACTATATCTGATTGCTCTTTTCATTGCTAGTTCTCCCTTAGGTAGACAAGCAAAATAAGGGACAAGATAATTAATATCTCTTAAAATAGAATCATCTTGCAAATGCTCTGCTTTAATATTTTCTCTTATTATTTGAATTTTACCAAGAATCTTTTCTGCTTCTTTATCGTTGAGAGTGAGAGCCCTTAAATGGGCTTCAGTTTCTATTCCAAGTCTTTCATAACTAAATGTGGCCTGGCTTTTCAAATAAGATTCTGCAAGTTTATGTCCTTCCGGAACCAAAGTAAAAAAATTGAAGTTTCTTCTCAATTCAGCATTCTGGTTTCTATATCTATTTAATTCACCTTCAT
>JBBTAG010000032.1:0-3583 GCA_038044345.1 Nanobdellota archaeon | reverse complement strand
GTTGTAACATATCCTACCTAAATTGTTCAACATTAACTATTTTTCGGTTTTTTATCGTGAAACTTCGGACAGAGCAGATAGTCCAGCAGATTTAAAAACCCATCAAATCTTAGAAAAAGATATTAGCAGGTGCTGGTTGCAACAAATCCAGATTAACCCCTGCACTATTTATACAAAAAATACAATGGCAAAAGCAAAGAAGACTGAACTATCTGAAAAATCAGAAACTGAAGAAAAGAAAGTTGAAGAAGAAACAGCAGTTGAAGACAAAAAAGCAAAGTTAGCAAAGCTTCTTGAAAAAGCAAAAAAGCTTGAAAAAACAGTCGAAGAAGTAAAAGATGTCGACCTTAAAAAGAAAGTTAAGCCAGACGAAGAAGATAAAAAAGACATGCTTGTTCCTATAGAAGATTATTTGAAGGCATCCATTCATCTTGGAACAAGAGTCATTACCCCAGATATGCGTTCTTATGTATATAGAAGAAGAGCAGACGGACTCGCCGTATTTAACACAACCTTGCTCGATGAAAAAATAAAATCTGGAGCAGAATATTTATCAAAATTTGCACCAGAAGATATTATTCTTGTATGCAAAAGAGAGGCGGGATGGAAGGCTGCCAAAAAGTTTGCTGAAACTTTAAATATCAGGGCATTCACAAAAAAATACCCTGCCGGAATTTTGACAAACTCTAATTTAGAAAATTTTACTGAAGCAGAATTAATTTTTATCTGCGATCCATGGCTAGACAAAAATGCATTGCAGGACGCAAACAGAGTTAATGTTCCAGTATTATCTATCTGCGACACAAATAATTTTGCTCAAGGTATAACTCATATAGTTCCTGGAAACAACAAGTCTGCTAAAAGTCTTGGAATGATTTTCTATCTGCTGACAAAGTTATATATTGAGATGAGAAAGTTGCCTTTGTCAATACCGCCAATTCAAGAATTTGTAGATGATTGGGATAATTTGCAGCCCCCAAAATAGACATTGGAAAGTTATATAAACTTCTTAGGACGAATATAATTAAGCAAGTGAATTTATTTTTATTATTGCTATAAAAAAATAAAATGTTAGTAGACGACTTAAAAAATTTTACTGATCAAATAGAAGAAGCCTCAAAAATAGGTCTTAATGTGAAGATAAGAGGATATGATAAAATTTTCGTTTGTGGAATGGGCGGGTCTGCAATTTCAGGAGATATATTAAGAGATTGTTCGTTATTGAACAGCAAGATACCCGTCTTTGTTTATGAGGAAAATTTGCCAGCTTTTGTAAACAGCAAAAGCATCGTGTTTATAGTCAGCTATTCAGGAAACACAAAAGAAACAATAAGAATGTATAAAGAAGCAAAATCAAAAAAAGCACAGATATTCATCATCACTTCTGGCGGATACCTTTCAAAGAAAAAAGGAGCAGTTATTGTACCTTCAGGAATGTTTCCAAGAAGCGCAATCGCTTACCTATTGCTCCCAATCTTAAATATACTAAAAATAAATTATGATAAAAAATTAATTATCAGTTCTGTTAAATCAGTTAGGATATCGGAAACAAAGAAATTAGCTAAAGAAATAAAAGGAAAGACTCCAGTGATATATGCTACCTCCGAAAGATATAAATCAGTAGCATATCGCTGGGAAACCCAGTTCAATGAAAATAGCAAGATAATTGCACATTCTAATTTTCTTCCAGAAATTAATCATAATGAAGTTGAATCCCATAATTTAAAGAAGTTTAAGTTTATTTTTATTTGTGAGAGTAAGAAAAAAATTCTTTCTGAAAAGTTTTTTAAACCATTTAAATTATATATGAAAGGAAAGAATCAGTTTGCAAGAATGTTCTATGCAATCCATTTTGGGGATTGGACAAGCTACTTCTTGGGAAGGCTAAACAAATTCTCTTTTGAAGTAAACAGAATAAATTTTATAAAGATGCATAAGAATGAAAGAAAAATACTATACAAATAAAAGAAAAGGGTTAGTTTATTGGGCAGTTCATTTGAGCTGGGCAAATGCGGAATATATTCTGCTAAAAATGGATGGTAAAAACAATGTATAAAATCGGCGTCGATATTGGAGGAACAAAAACAAGTTTTGGATTGTTCAAAGATGGCTTTCTCTTGAAAAAAGTTACTATCCAATCCCCTAAAAATAAGAAAGACGAAATGATTGAAAAAATTTCTGCGATTATTAGTGAGATTTCTTTGGGAATTCCAAGAAATCAAATTAATGGGGTAGGCATAGGCATTCCTGGAGAGTTGAACAGGATTACAGGTATAGTTTATTTTATGCCAAATTTGCCTATCTGGAAAAATATACCAATAAAAAAGCTTCTTGAAAAAAAATTAAAACTAAGAGTTGAAATAGAAAATGATGCCAATTGTAGCGCTTTAGCAGAAGCAAGATTAAGAAGGATAAAAAATTTAATTTATTTAGGGATAGGCACAGGTCTTGGCGGAGGAATAATAATGGATGGAAAGATTTATCATGGAAAAGAAACAGCAGGTGAATTAGGCCACATGATAATTAATTTCAATGGACCAAAATGCAGTTGTGGAAGTAATGGTTGCCTTGAATCTTATGTATCTGCAAGAGGGGCCGCAACAATTGCCAAAAGAGTATGCAGGCAAAAAATGACATCTCTCGAGATATATACAAAAGCAGCAGCAGGAGATAAAAAAGCGATAGAATGTTACAATGAATTCGGGAAATATCTTGGGATTGGTATCTCGAATATTTCAAATATTTTTGATCCCAAAAAGATAATCATCGGTGGAGGGTTATCTAATGCATCGCGTTTTTTCCTCAATTCTGCATTGAAAGAAATGAAATCAAGAACTTTGATGAAAAATCTTCCAAAAGTAGAAATAAGTAATCTTAAAGATTCCGGAATAATTGGAGCATCGCTTCTTATTGATTAAAAATTTATTTTCGTCGCTATTTTTCTTCGTAATTTAACGAAACATTTATAAAGCCGTTCTTGATTAGTTCTAACATTAAGATGTTAACGAAAATGAGTGCCTTAATGTTTAATAGTCGGTCGATAGTTTCTATCGTCGATAACGCAAGTTAGGGTATGAGGTATGCGAATAATTAAGTTTTGATATATACTGAAAATAATTTATTTTATTTTCAATCCCAAAAAGTTTTACAACTTTTTGATAAATATTTCTAGTACAACAGATGCAGTCGTTCAGGAGGCATATAGTGCAGTTACATTTCTTGTAAATTCATGTAACAAAAGTATTTTTTTAAAATACTAAATCCAGTTTATCCTGCTGGCGGCTGCGGCTATCTGGTTTGCAATTAGACATGCAAGTCTTTTTTTTAGTTCGTAAGAATTGGAATAAGGCACACCGCTCAGTAACACGTAGCTAACCTGCCCTCGAGCCTGTGATACCCTCGGGAAACTGAGGTTAATAACGGATAAGTGATTTTTTCTGGAATGATTAATCATTGAAAGTTTGCGCGAGGATGGGGCTGCGGCGGATTAGGTTGTTGGCGGGGTAAAAGCCCACCAAGCCGATGATCCGTAAGGGCCTTTAGCGAGGAAGCCCTGAGAGGGAGTCTGAGACACTACTCCCAG
>JBBTAG010000031.1:0-6343 GCA_038044345.1 Nanobdellota archaeon | reverse complement strand
AGCAATGCTATTATTGAAAAATTAAAGAAAGAAAAATGATGGTTTTATTTATCTCCTCTTTCTAGAAGAGTAGTTTCTTGTTAGCTTGGCTACTCCTATAACTAAAACCGACAATGCAATCAACCATGCACTGACATCAGTGCCTATATCAATACCAGCTACATTTAATAGTAGAATAACACCTATAAGAGTAACAAGCCACGCTGTTAATTTCGCCATTCTTTTTTACCTCCTTTCACTTACGTGATTAAAGATAGTTATATGATGTAAACGGAGCTTATAAATCTGTTCATTTTCGAAAAACTAATCCTATTTTGTTATCTTTATAAGTAGCGAAAAATATTGACGTAAGACTTAAATAGCACTTTTATTAGAAGAATATACAATTAAAATGAATTATCAAAAATTGTTCGCTCAAAGGATTGGTGGAGAGAGTTTTGGTAAAGATACTACCATTTATAAATTTGAAAAAATAAAAAGAGATAGAAAAGCTTTTGAAACTGCCAACCCTAAAACTGAAGTTATAAATGTTGGTGTCGGAGAACATGATGGGCTTGCTCCTAAGGAAGTTAGAGGGGCTCTTTCTATGGAAGTAAATTCTTTAAAAAATAGAGGCTATGCTGATAACGGCATCTTAGAATTTCAGCAAGCGGCAGCCAAATACTTGAATGGTCTTATTGGCACACAATTTCCGGAAGATAAAGATGCTGCAAAATTTATTATGCACGGAATAGGTTCGAAGGACATATTAAGCATTTTGCCTTCGGTGTTTATTAATCCAGGAGATATTACTTTGATGACTACTCCAGGCTATCCAGTTCTAGGAACTCACACAAGATATCTTGGAGGTAAAGTTATAAATTTGCCTTTAATGGAAGCAAATAATTTTCTACCAGATTTAGGTGGTTTAGAAGAAAAAATTGAAGAGATTGAATTTCAAGAGTGCGGAAAAGTCAAAATGTTTTGTGTTAATTATCCGAATAATCCAACAGGAGCAGACGCTAATTCTGAATTCTGGCAGAATTTAGCAGATATTGCTAATGAAAGAGGGTTTATGGTTATTCATGACGCAGCATATTCTGGTTTAAATTTTAAAGGCAACAAACCAACAGGAATATTACAAGCAAAGGGGGGACTTGAATGCGGCATCGGAATTCATTCAATGTCTAAAGCATTTAATATGATCAGTTACAGATTGGCATTCGCTGCTGCAAATCCAGAAATAATAGCAGCATATGGAAATGTTAAAGATAATTCAAATTCTGGTCAATCACCTTTTATTCAAAGAGCAGGAGCATTTGCTTTAGAACATCCAGAATTTACAGACAAAATAAGAAGAAAATACGAAAGAAGATTATCTGCATTGGCTGAAGTTTTAAACAGAAATGGATTTCATGCTCATGTGCCTGATGGCACTTTCTTCTTATATGCAAGAGCTCCAACTGGAACAAAAGATGGAAAGATATTCACAAGTGCGGAAAAAACCTCTCAATATATGCTAACACAACAGGGAATTTCTACAGTGCCTTGGGATGATGTTGGCGCATATATTAGATTTTCTGCTACTTTTGATGCAGGAATGGGCCATGAATTGTTAGAAGGCGATCCGATAGCAGATAATAAAGTATTTGAAAAATTAGATGATCGTCTTGGTAAATTAAATTTAACTTTTGATTAATTATATGGGCGACAAAGAAGGACTGACGCAAAGAGTAAAAAATCTTAGGATTAATCCAGATGCTTTAGATAAAGTTGTTGTGCCTGAAGTTGGAGTCGAAGTGTTGAATGTAGATGGTAAAAGAAATTCTTTACAAATTTATGCTAGTATAACTGACGCAGAAGGTTATATTTCTCCGAATGATGCAAGAAAAGGCCTTACAGTTTTTGGAAAAGATTATGAAACTGAAGCAAGGACTAAACCTGGAGCACATCCTAACATTGATGGACTTATCAAAATAATTGAATTAGGAAAAGAAATTAGGTCTGATGTTTACAGAAGAGAGTCAATTAAAATGCATCCTTTCAGCGATGATGTTTTGTTTGAAGCAGCTGAAAGATTTGGAACTCCAGTGATTGTGTATGATGAAGCAACAATTAGATCAAGAATGACTGCACTAAATGGTGCGTTTTCATGGGCTTCTGGAGGATTCATGAACCACATTGCAGTAAAAGCGACAGATTGTGCTCCAATTATCCAAATGGCTTATGAAGCGGGAATGGGTGTTGATTGCGCTTCAGCTAAAGAGTTACACATGGTCAAAGCAATGGGCATTCCAGGAGATAGAATTATACTTACATCAAATGCAACTCCAGCAAAACTTTTCAAACAAGCAGCAGATATGGGGGCAATTATCAATTTTGATGATCCAACTCATATTGAATTCTTTAAAAGAAAGATTGGAAATCTTCCAGAAGTTGTTTACCTAAGATATGCTGGTGATGAAATGGTTGGAGGAAATAGAATTATTGGAGAACCTGAAAAGCGAAAATATGGTATTATGATTAAAGATATGAGTTCTGCTTTGGAACAATTAAGAACGGGAGGAGTTTCAGAATTTGGATTACACCAAATGATTGTCTCAAATGAATTAAGAGAAGAAAATTTAATAGATTCTGCTGCGCATTTATTGGATTTGGGGCACAAACTATCTATGGATAGTGGTATCAAACTTCATGGAATTGATTTTGGTGGAGGTTTCGGACATGCATATAGACCAGAACACATTCCTCTTGATGAAAGAAAAGTTGCGGAGGGGATTAGAAAAGTATTTGAAGAAAAAGTTGCGGAGGGAATGAGTGAAGGAGTAAAATTGAAAATGGAAAATGGAAGATGGCTGACTGCCGAAAGCGGAATTCTTCTTATGGAAGCATTACATCTTGAACAGAAACCAGGAGGCAAATATATAAAAGTTGATGCTAGCGGCAATGATTTTGCAAGAGTCGAAGCGTACTCGTGTTATCATCATTTGGTTGTTCTTGGAAAAAGTGGAAATGATGAAGTGTATAACGTTGCTGGTCCAAAATGTGAAAATTCTGATCACTGGGCAAGAAATCGCTTATTACCTAAAGTTGAAGTAGGAAATATTCTTGGATTATGCGGCGCTGGAGCTCACGGCCGTATGATGGGTCCTGAATATAATGGATTTCTACAATGCGGAGAAGTTATGTTTCATACTGATGGCACTTTTGAAATGCTTACTCGAAGAAAGAGTTTAAAAGATCAATTCGCAAAATATGACTTCCCAGGTTCTAGGTTTGCTCATCTGGCAAGAATTGAAGAATAAATTAATCAAATATTGGCAGCTATTAGAATCTTATTAGAAGATAATCAAACAAATGTCTTGGCATGCATGACAATATGCCTGGCATTTATGCTGTATTTATCCAATAATTCTTCTGTTGTACCTGAGTGTGGCGCTTTGTTTATACTCAGGGTTTTAATTCTTATTCCTGTATTGAGCAATTCATGGGCTAACATTTCCCCAATGCCCCCAGCAGAGTAATGATCTTCAGCAATGATTATCTTATTTCCGTGTTCTTTTATGAAATTTGCTAGTTTGTGAATATTCAATGGCTTAATGCAATAAAGATCTATGACTGCTGCACTTATGTTCTGATGTTTCAATTTTGCATATGCTTTTATGCATTCATGTAACGTAATCCCAGAACCTATTAAAACAATTGAATCCTTTGAAGATTTCCTTATAACTTTAAAATCTCCCAGAGTGAACTTTTCATCTTTTTTGTATATCACTGGAGTCTTTGCTCTTGTGGTTCTAATATATTTTATCCCTTTTAATTGATTTGTTAAATCCAATAACTTTTCTGTTGATACTGCATCGCTTGGGTAAAATACTTTTGAATCTGGCAAATCTCTGAATAGAGCGATGTCTTCAAGACCCATTTGAGAAGCGCCATCCTGACCTACTGAAACGCCCGCATGACTTCCGCATATAGTAATATTCCCATTTGATAGAGCAGACATCCTTATTTGATCATGTGCTCTCGATAAAAAGGCGGCAAAACTTGATGCAAAAACATGATAATTTTTAATTGACAAACCTAAAGCCATTCCAATCATATTCTGCTCGGCTACATATGCTTCAATGAATTGCTCAGGATTTATTTTTTTAACTATCTCAGAAAATGTTGAATTACTTACTTCCGCATCAATTGCAATCACCTCTGGATTTGATTTTGCAAGATTTTTTAGTGCTAAACCGTAAGCTTCTCTTGTGGCAATCATGTCACCTAAAGAAAATTTAATTTGTTTTAATTTTTTTGGCTTTACTTTCTTAATTTCTGTTTTTGCTGGCAATTTTATACTTATTTTTGGCATAGTTGGCGGAGGAATTTCCTTCAGTGCAGAGAGATATTCTTCTTTTGTTAAAGCACGACCGTGCCAGCCTTCTTTGTTTTCAATAAACGAAACCCCTTTTCCTTTTACTGTTTTTGCTATAATTAAGGTTGATTTAGAGTGATATCTGGATTTTTTTAACGCACGATTAATTTGTTTTATTGAGTGCCCATCAATTGTAATAACATGCCAGCCAAACGCTTTGAAACGTTTTTTGTATAAGCTTGAATTGTATCCCAACATGGTTTGCCCGCTTTGACCGAGACGGTTCATATCAAGAATTGCACACAAATTGCCTGCTTTATAATAATCTGCAAGTTCTGCGGCTTCATAAATAGAACCTTCAGCAATTTCACTGTCTCCAAGAAGGACATAAACTCTTGAATCTCTTTTTTGCATTTTAAGAGCGAGGGCCATTCCCAAACCGACTGACAATCCTTGCCCGAGAGAACCTGATGCCACCTTAATTGAAGGTTCAAATGATGAGGGAATTGGATGACCTTCCAAATGACTATGTAATGTTCTGTAGCCTGAAAGTTGTTCTTTTAATGCACCAGCACGTTTTAATGCTGCATATAATATTGGTGCTGCATGTCCCTTGCTTAAAACAAACTCATCGTTGTCTGGATTTCTTGCATCTTTTGGATCAAAACGCATTTCATTAAAAAATAAAGTTGAGATAATTTCTGCGCAAGACAAACAAGATGATGGATGCCCGCTTCCGGATTCAGTGGTCATTTGCAAAACATCCCTACGAAGAAGATTTGCTATATCTTGCAAATCTCTTACCTTTCCTTTGCTAGGATGTTTGTTAATTTTGATTATCTTTTTAACCATGCTCTTTTTTACTTTTATAGAATGGAAAAGAGGTATAAAAATATTGGCATCTAACTAGTTTTTGACTTTTTTGTTTTCTTCTTTTTCTTTATTTTGGATATCGTTGATTACGCTTTCTAGTGTCTTATGATAAATTTCGAGTTTCCCAGACATATGAGTTTTTGCTTCGGTTAATTTTTTTATCTGATTTTCTATCACTTTTTTTGCTTCTTCTGGACTCTTTTTTACAACTACACCAGAACCAACTTCAACAAATAATTCTTTGCTTTCAATCTGCGTTTTTAAATGCAAGCCTTTTCCTATTGTCGAAATTGTTGATTTTTCTTTGCTTTTCATCAAAAAATCAATGTCTTCGTACATTTTTTGAAGGTTTTCTATTTCTTGAATAATTATCTCTAAATTTTGTTCTATTTCTTGAGCTTGCTGTTGTAAAAATTGAGCCTTTAATAATAATTCCTGGTCCATTATTTTTAGATGCTAATTATGGGTTTTAAATTTATGCTTTTTAATTTCTAAAACAAAAAGCTGTTCAAAGAAAAGTTTCTGTATTGCGATGACTTTTGATTTCAACTTCAATCTTTTCATCAGATTATTTATTCTCGTTTCTGGAGTTAGTGATGAAGTTAATAGCAAAATAGTTCCATTGTTGTTTAAATGCAATGCTGCTTGTTTTAAAAAATAAATTATAACTTCATCCCCTTTTTTTCCGCCCGTTGTTGACAATGCTGAATCTTTGTCTTCTCTCTTGTCTTCAGGAAGATAAGGTGGATTGAAGACAATCAAGTCAAATGTGCCTTTTATTTTTTCAAAAAGATTTGAATGAATTGCTCTTATTTTGTATCGCTTAAATTGCTTTTTTGCTTGATTTACTGCCTTCATGTTTATATCGGACGCAATGACTGATTTTGCTCCTGCAAATTTCGCAGCAAGAGCTTGAATTCCCGAACCTGTGCCTAAATCTAGAACTGAATTATCTTTTGCATATCTTTTTACTTCTTTTGCCAAAAGATAGGAATCTTCCTTAGGAGTGTATATCATTTTCAAAAATAGTTTTATTATATCATTTACATTTAATAATTAATCAACTACAGGTTGTTATTTAAATCTTTTATTTATTCTTATAAAGTATATATTTCTTTGTTTTTTGCC
>JBBTAG010000030.1:0-2831 GCA_038044345.1 Nanobdellota archaeon | reverse complement strand
TTTTGGCACAACATATAAAAGATAAATAAAACCAATAAATACAAGCCCTAGCATTACATTTCCTACAATTATTTGCCAAATTCCTTTTTGGGCAGCATTCGCATTAAATCCAACAAGTGTAATTATAGCCGCAAAAACTCCGAAAATCTGTATATACTCAGTACGTGATTTTTTTAAATCTTTAGTTAAATCATTAATATCATTATTTACTTGCTCAAGAGTTAACTTATTGCCGTAAGATTCAATGTTAGGTGTTTCGGTAGAAACACTCTTATCGTCTTTCTTTGGGTTAATAATAACGCTTTCGATTTTTGAATCTACTTTTTTTCCTACTTCAGGATTTTCTTGTTTGGTAATATCTGACATATTTTTAAATTTTAATTCCTGGCAATATTGCTTTTAGTGCAAAATAGTAGATTCGACCGCTATCATTACCTATAAGCATTATCATTGGTATTGCCGGGCCACCTAGAATAAACGCTCCTGATAATTCCATTGAAAGTGGTTGATTAACAAAACCATCTACAATTGTGACCTTCTCATCAATGTGTAGTTTATTTTGTGTAATTTTAGAATTCAGAGCCTGTAAAAGCTTCTCTTTAATTTCACTAAATTTGATTGTCTGTTGGATGTTTTCCATATTATTTCAGCAATTCATATTCAAACAACTTTGGTTGAATAACGGCTTCGTAATATCTTGCCAATTTTGTTTTTAGGCTAATGATAGCCGTGTTCAGTTCCGGATAATCGTAAATCCATTCATCATTATCATTTTTGAAACAAGCATTTAGTTCTTCGTCAATTTGGTATGTACCGTAGGTATACTTTTTGTTGTAGTTTTTAGTATGTCTTGCTTTTTCGAGTACATCATAAAAAGAATCCAACAAATCCCGTTCTTCTTTTGTAAGTTTGTAATTTATAATTTCGCTACTTACCAGTGTACCTTTATCAAAACAAAGTTCGTTTCTGTAAAAGCGGCTATCACTGCCAGTAAAACTGCGACAATGGTTACGCTGGCTCAAACAAGCGAATATAAAACAAATTTTTAAGAAATCTTTGTCCTTGAGATAACGATTACCTCCATCCGAAGTCGTAAAATAAATATCGCGCTCATACCAATTTTTCTGTGGGTATAGTTTGGCAGCAAACAATGGTAATTTTTCTATAAAATTATCCGAGCGTAAGTAAAATCCGCGTATATTATATCTCGTACCTCGCAACAAATAGACATCGTGTTGAGTCACGGCATATCCTTTGACGACTAAATAACCCACAATGTTTTCATTAATATATGACTTGCCATCTGTTTTTCTTCCAGTTGTTTCTTTTCCGTCATTCTCAAAGTATACTTTTGTCTCACGATCATCTGGGAACGATCTTTTATCAAAATATGGCTCTAAGGTGTGATGGGCTTTTTTTATCTTAATTTCATCTAAAATCAGTAATTCGTCGTCATTTTGCTCTGGTGTTTTTTTATTGTCAATATCAAACGCCTTGAGGGTTAATTCTTCTCGGCAATCAACTTGATTTTGCCACAAAATGCAACTTATAGCGCTTGGCCCAGCATGAAAGTGCTGGCGATTAAATAAAAATCCATCAATAAATTCTCTATCGCCTAAACCAAGGGATTTCCAATATTTAATTGGGCTAAATAAGACAAAATGGTCATCTGGTTTCTTCATATAAAAATTCCAGCCCGACCAAATAAATTGATTTGAAATATCACGAGCGGTACTTACATTTGAATTTGCAAGATTTTTGAGATCTTTTTTCATTTCTTCATAAACAAGCGACCCCTTACTTGTCCTGTTGGTCAAATTCTCTACATTAGCCGCACTACTATCTCTATATGGCGGATTTTCGTACAAAATAATGTTTGTTTTTTTGTCTTTTACAATATCCAAGAGCATCGAGATGCTTTCGTTATACTCTTTGGTCATTCCGAGTGATGCTTGCCCTGTGACAAATTGCGAGCTAAGCGCATCACCGCCATCAACAAGGGCATCTTTATTACTAACTTCTTGTGGTGGCGGAATAATAAGTTTGACACGATCGCCAATATGTTCGTTTAGCACTATCCATTCTTTTAATTCATAGGTGTTGACGATTGTGTGCGATAGTTCGTTATCAAAAATATAATCATGCATTGATATTTTTGTCTTATGTTTTTCCAGTTCACCAATAGTGATTTCGTTAAAATTCTTTTTACTATAAAATGTAGTGATAATATCAGCCTTAGCCTGTAAATATTTGGCTTTTATGGATTTGTCGATATAGTGATTTAGCTCGCCGATTGTAATATCATCCACTAACTTGTCGGTTAAAAACTCCTCCAGACTGCCTGTGCCGGCGCAACGATCAAGTATAATATAATCGTGTCCTTTCGGTATTGCTCTTATGGCCTTTCGGACTAATTCTGTCGCCTTGAGACAATATGCCGGAGGGGTGTAAAAGGCACCAAGTTCTTTTTTGTGTTGCTTATCATTAAGCAAATCCATGATGTACTTAAAATCTTTTTCATCGCCAGTCCACGGATAGATAAACGAAGCAAAATGTTTAGGTGCGCGTAATTCCCTGAAAAGTTTAATTTTACTAACAGTCGGGTTTTCTTGATAGAACCGGCTTGCCCAACCAACCACATCAAATACGTCAATATGTATCTTGGTATAATTTTCAACATCAAGAATTTCCGTAAGACGATTTAGTCCTTTCAAAATACTATAATTAACTTTTTCCGGTTTGATTTTGGTATTAAAATCCGTGTTATTTTTACTAGCCGATCCAGCATAAATTTTTTCTATGTTTGCAAGAAAATCCTCTGAATTAAAAAG
>JBBTAG010000029.1:0-8213 GCA_038044345.1 Nanobdellota archaeon | reverse complement strand
GTTCAGCTTATTCTTTCTTATCTTGTTTTTCCTCTTTGTTTTCGCCGCCTTGCTTTTGATTATTATCCACTTTTAGGCTTAGAATCTTTGACACGCCTTCGTGCATCGACACTCCATAAAGCACATTTGAGCTCATAATTATTGAATCGTTGTGTGTAATAACTATATATTGCCCAGATTTCATGTATTGATTGAACAGAGCGGCAAGACGCTCTGAGTTTCTTTTGTCAAGTGCAGCATCGATTTCGTCGAATATATAGAAATGATAGGGCCTGTATTCTTGGATTGCGAACAGCAATGAAAGGGCAACAAGGGTTTGTTCCCCTCCGCTTAAGGATGTGACATCAAAGTATTTGCCTTTTGCTAATTTGACAACAATGTTGATACCTCCTGCAAAGATATCTTCCTGATTTTCAATTTCAAGATAGGCAATGCCTTTGCTGTAAAGCTTAGAAAAGTTTTCTGTAAATAGAGAGTTCATTGCTTTGAATGTTTTCATAAATGACTTGAGCTTCTTTTTATCTATTTCTTCAATAATTTTCAAAATATCGTTTTTTTCTTTTCCAAGAATATTAACTTTTTCCTGAACAGAGTCATATTCTTTCTTTATTTCATCATAAACTTCAAGGGCGCGCATATTGATTGAACCAATCAGCAGAAGGGCTTCTGAGGTCTTCTTTAATCTTTCCTCAAGTATCTCAAATGCAGCTTTTATTATTTCAATGCCTGGGAAGTCCCGAAGTTCCATTTCAATTGCCTCCTTTTCAGCATCAATTTTTGCCTTTCCTATTTTTAAATAATTTGTCTGATCTTCAATTTGTCTGATGTTGCTTTGAATTTCAGTCAGATTAATGTTTTTTTGCTGGATATTTAGCTGCATTTCATCTCTTGATTCAAACATTTTCTTAAATCTGGCATTTAGCTCAGATTCTTGTTTTTCTTTTTGATTAAGAGTCTTTAATTTATTTCCCAGGTTTTGCTCAATATTTTTAATTTCACTTCGCACTTCTTCTAAATCGCGGGAGCTGTGTTTTATGATGTTCTTAACATTTTCAAGCTCTCTTTCTTTATACAAGAGGGAAGTGTCAGTATCTTCTTTTGTCCTTGATGATATTTCTTCTATTTCGAGAACAATCGAATCGTATTTTTCCTGTATCTTTGGAAAGTCAACTATCTTAACCTCCAATACTTTGCGCCGGTCGTCAATTTTTTGCACTTCGTCCCTTATGGACTTTTCATTTAAGACAATGTCTTTCAATTGCTCTTTTTTTTCCTTTATATTTTTGTGTTTCCGTGTTTCAATTTCCAGCTCAGATATCTTTTCTTTTATGCCTTCAATATCGGCATGTAGTAAAGATTTTTCATCCTTTATTCTGGCAATTTCATTTTGTGCTGATTCCAATAGAGCTTTGAATTTGGATATTTTTTCGTCTGAGTGGGAGAAAACGTGCTGTATATGCTCTTTAGTTATTTTACTCTGGCATATTGGGCAGATATCAATCTTATCTACCTGCTTTTTTATTTGTTCTGCCCGGTTTATTTCTGATTCAGATACTGAGATATTTTTTTCATTTTTCAATTCTTCATTGTAGAAGGTTGAAAGCCTTTTTTCTTTTTCATTTAGAGAATTTTTTAATGTTGCTATGCTACTCATGCAAGATTCTTCGCTTTTTGTTATTATTCTTCTGGAAATTTCCTCGATTTGCTTTAAGATGGATTCTGAGTCGTTGCTTGTCTTGTTCAACTGCTTTTCTTTGTCTTTTGTTATTTCTTTAAGGGAAAAAAGTTCTGTTCGATAATTAAATAGCTTATTACGCTCTTCCTCTATTTTTGATAATTCATCTTTTTTCTTTTTTAGTTCAGACGCTTTTTTTGCTATCAGTGGAGATGTTTTTTTAAGTTCTGCTATTTCCTGTTCTAGGGAGGGAATTGAATTTTTCATCTCGGATATTCTTCTCTCAACTTCAGAGCTTTTGTTCTCATAGTTTTCTTTTCTTACTTTGAGACCCTCTAATTCGGCTTTAATGTTTGCAATGCTATTGTGCAAAGAATCTTGCTCAACACCGGTTGCTTGTTGAATGTTTTTGTTGATTTGATTTATTTGTTCTTGTAATGATTCTATCTGTTTTTGAATTTTTTCAACTTCAACTCTTTCCTTATTTTTCTGGTCAGTCTTTTCTTCAATGGATTTAATTATCTTTTCGAGTTCTTTTGATTTTTCATCAATTTTTTTGGCTAAAATTGATGCCTTGAGACGTTTTTGCATCAATTCTAAGTCTTTAAAACGCAAAGCTTGAGCTCTTTCTTTTTCGAGGTTTTTAAGATACATCGTTCTTTCTCTTAGAATGGCTGATATTTCCTTGAGTTTTTCCTCTGTCTTTTCCAGTTCGTGAAGAGATTTTTCTTTTTTAGACTCATAAATTGATATTCCTGCAACTTCTTCGATTATTTTTCTACGCTCTTCTGAATGCATTCTAACTATGTATTGAATCTGCCCCTGAAGTACTATATTGAATCCATGGGGGTCTATTCCTGCTTGTCCGAGGAGTTCTATTATTTCTGCTCTTGTCTTGGTTTCACCATTAATTTTATATATGCTTTGGCCATTATGCCTTACAATTCGTGTAAGACTTATTTCATCTTTACCAATTCCAAACGCCCTATCTGTGTTGTCAAATATCAACTCGACATATGCTTCTTTGACGGGTTTTATTAATTTTGAACCCATAAAAAGAAGGTTTTTCGCTTTTGCTGCTCTTATAGATTTTATTGATAATCTTCCGAGCACAAAGCAGAGGGCATCTGCAATGTTACTTTTTCCTGAACCATTTGGCCCAAGGACAGTGTTGACTCCTTGGTCGAACACTATTTCAGTTCGTCTGGCGAATGATTTAAAGCCGGCCATCACCATCTTTTTGATAAAAACCATGCATATCTATGAATAATACGCTATTTAAAATTTATTGGATACGTAATAAAGTTTTTAAATAAAAGAAACATGCATATTATTAATAAAAAATGAGTTCATTTGTTCCACAAAAAATATTCTTTATAAAAGGAGTTGGTGTTCACAAGGATAAGTTGGCTTCTTTTGAGCTTGCATTAAGAGATGCAGGCATAGAAAAATGCAATCTTGTTTATGTTTCGAGCATTTTTCCTCCAAATTGTAAAATAATTTCCAAAGAGGAAGGTCTTGCGTTGTTAAAACCAGGGCAGATTACTTTTTGTGTTATGGCAAGAAATGAGACTAATGAGCCTAATAGATTGATTTCTGCCGCAATAGGTGTCGCAACTCCAAGAGATTCAAGCAATTATGGATATTTGTCTGAACAGCATTCATATGGGGAAACTGCCAAAAAATCTGGCGATTATGCTGAAGATTTGGCAGCTACAATGCTTGCAACTACTCTGGGCATTGAATTTGATTCCAATCAGGCTTGGGAAGAAAGAGAACAGATTTACAAAGCTTCCGGACAGGTTTTCAAAACAATGAATATCTGCCAGAGTGCGGAAGGAAATAAGGATGGTTTATGGACAACAGTTCTTGCATCTGCTATTTTGCTGGAATAAATTGAAAGAAAAGTAATTGTTGTTTAATGTGTGTGCTCTAGAATCGGAATATTTTTAATAGTAGTGTGACTCCAAAAAGTATGTATACCGAACTAGAACAATCTTTGTTTGATTTTGTAGGCCGAGAGTTGCATGAGGCAGCATGGAGGGGAAATTTTTCAATTCATCCAGGTGTTGCACTTTCAAGTTTTTTCGAAGCATTTCGACAACAAGGGGCAGGTGTTGTTTATTTAAATAAAGAACAATCTGCTTCCTTTAGATTACCTTGGCATAAAAAATTATTTGAAACTACTCTTTCTTATGAAGAAATTAAAAATGGATGGAAAAATAAGCCACCGTGCTCCCCTAAAGCAGTATATGACTCTATATGTATTGTATATGACCTGATTGGTGAAAATTTAAAAGCTCCTCTCGAGAGAAATAAATGGTTTTATTTTAGAGAAAAGGAATCTAGAGAAGTTAGAAATAAAATGGAAAAATTACTAGTTCCCTATTTTCTAAAACATCACGAGCACATGTTTTTACCTCTTTCTATGAAAGTTCCTGAACTGGTTAAGCCAGTTATATTTGATAAAGTTTTGATGCATTATTCAATTGCGCTGCATGAAAAAGTCTGTATCTGGGAATTGAAAAGAAAAGGCTGTCTTTGTGGACCTTGTCCTGAATATATTGCAGAATTTGCAGAAACTGATTTCAATGAGGACTATCATCCTAGTGATAATGCAATGACCCAATACTTCTGGGGACTTTATTTAAATGAATTTGCAAGAAGTAAAAAATATCGAATGTTTGACTCTTCAGATAAATCTGATGTAGACAGAATAAGATCTCTTACTATTCGTGGTGTTGATGGATTAATGAGCTGGCAACCTTTACTTACTGCAAAAGTTAAAAATAAATAACTGCGCTTTATGATGTTTTAGAAAAAACAAGAAATTTTTGGGATGTCTGCACCATCAGCTTTGCAAAATTCTTCAAATGTTAATATTCTGTCTGCAATGTATTTAGTCAACTTTATTTTTATTGTGCTATGTTATAAACAGTTTACATTCAATAATATAAAAAAATTACTACCCTATAAAAAAAGAAAAAATAAAATAAATAGGTTTAGTAGTAACTTTCCCCAGTTTCTTGGGATTTCTCAGGTTTTCTTGTAAGCAATACAATCAATACAACAAGAAGAACTACGAAAATTATGGCAAGAACGATTGTCAACACAACTGCTGTGTTTCCAGAAAATACCTTGCTTGTAGAACTTCCTTGTACGTTTGCGACAAAGCTTTCCTCGCTGACTAGATCTCCACTAGAATATACTTTTGTTGCAAAATTGTATTTGCCAGCCTTTGAAGCTTGTGCTCCAATTGTGACAGTCTTGCTTGTTCCGGCTGGAACAGCTACAATAGGTTCATTTACATTTACATTCAAAGAATCGTCTGAACTTTCAATAACAAGTTCATAAACTTTTATCTTATTACCTGAGTTAACTAGAGTTAGGGTGTAAGTACCCTCATCTCCGACAGCGAATGTTTTGCTTTTTACAGCAGAAATTGCCATACTGTCTTCGCTAGCTCCTGAAATAACAACTTTCTTTGTTATAACTGTAGATGAATCACTGTTGTATGATTCAATTTCAACAACGTATATTCCCGGAATTGCGTCTGAAGGAATGTTCAATAACATTCTTCTTTCAGAAGCATCTTCTTTGTCAGGGTTTGCTTCATCAACTGCTGACATGTCCCCAAAGTAAGATCTTTGTTCTATTCCTAGAGCAGGAATTTTTACTTTGACAAAAGTGTCTTCAGCTAATTCCATTCCTCTATTCTTAAGAACAATGTCTAAAGCTAGATTTGATCCAGCTTGAACTTTGCTTTGCATGTTTACATCAAGAATCTCAACTGTGTAAGATTCTCTTTGTGCAGCCAATGTGAATGGGTCTGCATCAACATGTCCAGAGTTTCTGCTTTCAACAGAAACAAGCAACTGCAAGTTTTCGGTAGGATCTATGCTGGAAGGGATGGTAACAGCAATTAATCTGCTATATACTCCACCTTCAACTACATTGAATCTTTCTGAAGAATACGAAAAGTCGTTTGCTCCAGAAATTTCTACCTTTATTCTAACATCTGATGCGTTAGATAATCCGTTAAAAGTAACTCTAACAGGTAAAGTCTCTCCTGCAAAGGCAGAGGCTGTTCCATCAGTTAGGCTATTTACTTCAACGCTTGGTTTGCTGACAAAGTCATCAGTTGCGCTAACATTTGCAAAGGCTAAAACCAGTGCAAATATTGCTACAAGTGAAACCAATATTGTTTTATTTTTCATGGTTTTTTATAAAATTTAATTAATAATACGACCTTTTAACCCTATTTAAGCTTTATGGTGCTGGTGTAATTATAGAGTGACGATGTGATTTTATGTTGTGAGAAAAGTTTATATAGTATACCGTCTTATACCTTGTTATACTCGTTTATTGGAAGAAACAAAAATGTCAAAGAAAACATGTATAAAATGTAATCATGAATTCAACGGAATAAGGAATAGCAGATATTGTGATATTTGCTTAAAAAGATTTGGCAATGATTCTACAAAAAGAAGAATGATAAGAAATCGCAATTTTATAAAAAACTATAAAAAAGATAAAGAATGTGAATTGTGCGGATATAAGAAGTATCCAGAAATTTTGGAGTTTCACCATAAAAACAAAAAAATAAAATCTGAAGGAATAAACCATTTAATGAAATCTTTAAAAGAATTGAAAATTATAAATTCTGAAATTAAAAAATGTAGTCTGATATGTCCCAATTGTCATCGAGAATTGCATTTAATTGAGGAATATAACAAGAATGAAATCTGATAGCACTACAATTAAGCTAAGTAAAAAAACGAAAGAAAGATTGGACAATTTTAGGGAGTACAAAAGAGAGAGCTATGAAGAAATTTTAGAAAAAATATTTGGTGTTTTGAATACATGCAGAATTAATCCGCAGAATGCAAGAATGAAGCTATTTAAAATAAACAATAGAAAAAAAGAAAATTCTATTAGAATTGAAAAAACAGACCCAAACGCATATTGATTTAGATGCCCGCGGGGAGATAATTAAAATATTGTGTGCTAACTAATATCTATAGCAGAGCAAGATTTATAAAGAAAAGGGAGAGTTTGAAATGAGGTTAAAATGATAGACTTTAAAAAAATTTTGAATGAAGACAGAAAGGAATTTGGTTGGATTGCATCCTGTCCTAGTTTTAGAATGCCTGCGTTGAGTGAATATACTCTTTCCAATTATCTTACTGATTATAGCAATAAATTTGCTGAATTGGCATCAAACATAGGTTGGTATAATGATCCAAGATATATCGCTCCTGATATGATTGATACCGTATGTAGGGAAGATTTAAAAGAAGATACGAGAGTTTTTTCATCTTTACCTAGTTTTTCGTTTGTTTACAGGGAAGCAAGAACAATTTCCAGAGCTTCCAGACTAGGCAAGCTGATAGAAGAGATTGATGTTAGAACTGACAGACTGAACAGAAGACTTCCTTTAATTAGAGATCATTTTGTAAACAGAGATTTTATTGCAGAACATGTTGCAAAATGGACTTCTATTCCACTATTGGGGTATGTTGAAAACAGACAAGAGCAGGAAGACGGAGCATTAGCATTAGTAGAATTAGTTTATCTTTATTCTCCTGGAAAAACAGCAGTCACTCATCCTTCGACAATGTCTGAATTAAAAAAACATCTGGAGAGATTGAAATAAAATGAAAGTATATGATGAAGCCAATATTGAAAGAATCGAGCCTATACTTGCTTCGCTTGTGGAACATAGAAAAGGTTTGGGCGCAAAATTTGAAGAAATTTTCAAAGGTTTTGATGAAAAATGGGGTTATGGATCAATGGCATATGTTTATAATTATGTTCGCCATTATTTGGAAAGTCCAGTATGTTGGAATAGATTAATTGTTGATAAAAAACAAAATATTCGTGGAAGAAATAGGTTGATTGAGAGAATTCATGAATATATGGACGCCATTAAATATCCTGCTGAGAAGAGGGAGCAATTCTTTAGAGATATAGCATGGTTGCATAAAGATATAATATATAGTGGGAAAAAACAAGATGAACGGAGATAAAAAAATTTTAAGAGATAAGTTAAGAAGAAGGGATTTCCAAATGGCTTTAGGAATGGTTGAAGAAGGATATTCCGCAACTGATATATCTAAAGATTTAGGTTATGGTAGTGTTAGTAGTGTATCTTTGCTTTTTCGTGAGTATGGAACCTCTTACAACAAATTAAGAGAACGGGCTTTGAAGAAAAATTTAGAAGGAGTATCAAAAGGGAGAGGACATGTTTTTGAGGTAAGATTAAGATTTGAACTTAGTCCTAAGACAATTTATAATAAGGCGTATGAATTGGGAGAATCACAGGTTTTTGAGCATGAAAGAAGACCTCGCGGCGCTTCTTTAGTAAGACTTGCTGAAAGTTTAGTCTTAGATGGAAATGAAAGAATAGACACTTTAATCGCACAAGGTATTTTATCAATTAAAAAGATTGCTCTTGAAGTGGAGATGTCCAAACAAGGCGTAGGCTACATCCCAGATAGATTTCTGTGCAAAAATCTATAGCATAAATTCAATTAGT
>JBBTAG010000028.1:0-6217 GCA_038044345.1 Nanobdellota archaeon | reverse complement strand
AAGTCGCGAGGTTCAACGCGAATTCGGTTAGGGCTAACTTGCTCTGCGACAGGAATCCGACTGACACGATTTCCTCGCTTGGGGTACGTGCAACGCGCAAAAAAATTTAAGGAGGTATAAAATAATTTCAAATAATTCACTTCAAAGCCATTTGCACATTTTCTTCAGTTTTTGGAATATCCTCCGCAACTGGCACTTTAACAACATCAGCAACTTTATCTCCTTCTTTCAAATGAACTATTCTAACGCCTTGTGTTGCTCTCCCCATTACTCTAATGTCTTTCATATTAACTCTTATCATTACTCCTTTTGCGGTTGTTGCAATGATAGAATCTTTTCCTGAAACAGACAGTGCAGTCAATACATCTCCTGTTTTGTCAGTCGTGTCTAATGTAATAACTCCTTTTGTTCCCCTGCTGGTTTTTCTATACTCCTCAAGTTCAGTTCTTTTTCCATAACCTTTTATAGTTGTTGTAAGAATGGTAGTTTTCCCATCTTTTGGCAAAGCTTCAAGAGCAACAATTTCATCATTCTTTGCCAAATCTGCTCCAGTAACTCCATAACTTGCTCGCCCCATAGATCTAACTTCATTAGAACTAAATCTTATTGCTTTACCTTTCTTTGTAATCATTAAAACCTCTTGTCCATCTTCAACAGTTCTTACATTAACAACCGAATCTGAATTATCTAGAGGCAAATTAATCACTCTAACTCCGGTGCTTCTTGGTTTTGAAACATCTTTCAATGGAATTTTCTTAACCACTCCTTTCTTTGTTGCAAACATCAAATATCCCTTTTCGAAATCTTTTACAGCCATTACGTTGCTCAAAGTTTCATCTCTTAATTCAAGAACATTTACAAGAGCCTTTCCTTTGCCCTGTCTTTCACTCGCTGGAACATCATTTGCCTTAAGCCAATATATTCTGCCTCTTGAAGTGAAAAACAACAAATAATCATGAGTAGAGCATGTAATTAATCTTGTCACGAAATCTTCTTCCTTCAAATCAGCACCTGAAACTCCAGATCCTCCGCGCCTTTGTTCCTTATAGTCTTTAACATCAACTCTTTTTATGTAATCGCCAGAAGTAATCATAATAACAACATCTTTCTTTTCTATCAAATCCTTCTCAGTGATTTCTTCAACTCTCTTCAATATTTTGCTTCTTCTTTCATCGCCGTACTTAGATTTAAGTTCTTGAATTTCTTTCTTTATAACTTTAAGAATTTCTTTTTCATCGCCAAGTATCTTCTTCAATTCTGAAATAATTTCCTTCAATTCCTTTTCTTCATTTTTCAATTTTCCAGCTTCAAGATGAGTCAATTGCTGCAATCTTATCTCAAGAACAGCTTTTGCCTGCCTATCGCTCAAAGAAAACTTTTTCATCAATCCAGAATGTGCTTCAGTTGTATTTGCACTTTTTTTAATGAATTCAACAACTTTGTCAATCTCTTTCAATGCAATAAGCAATCCAAGAACAATTTCTAATCTATCTTCAGCCTTTTTCAACTCAAATTTACTTCTATTTCTTACAGTAAGCTGTCTGTAATTTACATATTCATGAATTATTTCTTTCAAATTAAGAATTCTCGGCTGCTTGCCAACAAGAGCAAGCATATTCGCATCAAAAGAAGTCTCAACATTTGTCAGAGTATACAACTTATTCAATGTAAACTTAGGATCCACATCTTTTTTCAATTCAATAACAATTCTGACTTTTCCTTTGGCAGATTCATCTCTCAAATCGTAAATATCAGGTAATTTTTTTTCTGTGGCAAGCTTCGCAATTGATTTAACAAGGTCTGCCTTGTTAACCATATAAGGAATTTCAGTAATAATTATTGATTTTCTTCCTTTTTTGTCCTCTTCAATTTCTGTCCTGCCGCGTATTATTATTTTTCCCTTTCCAGTCCTGTACATATCTTTTATTCCGCCGGAAATCAAACCTCCAGTAGGGAAATCCGGACCTCTGACTATTTCAGCAAGTTCATCAACGCTGGCACCTGGTTTGTTAATGAATTCAACAATTGCATCACAAACTTCAGTAAGATTGTGTGGAGGAATATTTGTAGCCATTCCGACTGCAATTCCGCTTGCTCCATTTAATAATAGATTAGGCAATTTTCCAGGAAGTGTTTCTGGCTCTTCCAAAGAATTATCAAAATTAGGCCTCATTTTTACCGTTTTCTTTTCTATGTCTTCTATAAGTTCAACAGATATTTTGCTTAACTTAGCTTCAGTATATCTGTCAGCAGCAGCTGAATCTCCGTCTCTTGAACCGAAATTTCCCTGACCATGTATTAAAGGATATCTCAAAGAAAAGTCTTGAGCCATTCTTACAAGAGAATCATAAATCGCAATATTTCCATGTGGGTGATATTTACCCATGCAATTATGTGAAAGTATCCCATTTGCTAAAAATTCATGGTCGTCCTCAACTTGTATGTCATATGTTTCTTCAGGTGATTGCTTTTCAATATTTTTAACGCGCAAGAAATATAAGTTGCAGTTTAATATTTTTTCAATCAATTCAGAAATAGGCGATCCAATTTTTTTCAGCTTTTCATTAATTCCCCAATCAACTATCTGAGTTCTGCCAAGATATTTTTTGCCCAAATCTTTTGAATATCTTATTTTTGCTCCAGTTTTATACTTAATGCCTGTCCTAAACTTTTTGTTATTTATATCAGAATACCATCCACCGCCCAGATGTTTATTGCTAAGCTCATTAAATATAACATTGCTTGAATATGGGATTGAATCAAATAAACTGATTTTAATATTTGCATCCTTTAATGTGGCTGCACGCTCGGCCTTATGTTTCTCATATAACTTTAATTTTTCTGCCAGAAGCAGGGCAAACCTTCCCCTGATTTCCAGGGTAAACGCCGGATAATTTGATTTTATAGGTCTTCCAAGGGGGGAAGAAAATATTCTACCTTCTTTATTAGTATTTTGGCAATATCTCTGGCTCAATATTCCAAGATAGTGTAATAAGTTTTGAAGCCTATCAATTAAACTTTCAGATACTGAAGTATAAACTATCACATTGTTCTCCCTGTTTATATGGCCATCACCATCAATTAAACCGCTAATAAATGAGTAAATTACATTTTTTGGGGAACGCAGTATAGAAAATGGAATCTGCTTTGTATGTGCTCTTGCTCCGATAAGAGAGAAGTTTTCAACTATGAATTGATTAATTTCGCCCGAATGTATTCTTACAGAATACATTTTTTTGACAAGAATTTGACCATTGCTTGCTATTTCATAATTTTTTTCCTCTATTGTTGCATTATAACTAAATTCTTCCCTTAAGATAAACGCAATCTGATTTATTATATTTTCAGATGAAGAGCAAAATCCGCATCTTGAATGATATCCTCTTCTATTTCCTTTTTCAATCCATCCATCAGATAACAGCTGCCCAATCAAATATGCAATATTTTCGTTTAGGTATATTTTTTTATTGCTCAAATCACCTAAGTATGGCAATTCCCCTATTTGAGGATATTCAGATTTCATTATTAAATAATCATTATTATTAAGATCCTTTACTTCTTTCCATTCGAAGCCAAGATTATTATTTATGATTTTGACCATTTGGGATGGAGTCGAAGTAATATTCATTCCGTTTTGCAAAGTTACCTTAATAAGCTCCTTTTCAGGCATTATAAATAGCTCTTTTACGGGCTTTTTTCCATTTTGAGTATAGACAATATCATTTTTTTCAATCGATTTTATAGGCACAATTCCTTTTTGAGTTAAGACTAACGTATCTTTGGTAAAACATTCACCCACAATTCTGGCAGATTTCATCGTTGCCTTGCTCGCATCAAGGCCAAGAGTATGCATCGCATATAGAATTCTTCTATGCACTGGCTTCAAACCATCTTCAACACTTGGCAGAGCCCTATCAACAATGACTGACATAGCATAGTCAATAAATGCCTGTTCCATCTGCTCAACTATTTCAGCAGCGGCAACACCTTTTTCAGTTCCTATTTGTTCTTTTTCTCTTCTTTTCTGCTCATCTGCAAGCATTTCTTGTTCTATTTTGTCTTCGCCGTTTCCATTCCCGTTGTTTTCTTCCTTTGCCATTTTTATTTTTTTGATTTTTTATTTGTTTTAGTTAATTTTTCTGAAATTTTTGCAGACCCTTCCATAATAATTGGTTTTTCAGGAAAAATACTTCCCGAATAGCCACATTTTCTGCAAATCCAACTTCCAGTTATTCCTCCAGTAACCATATCAATATCCTCACTTCCGCAATTTGGACAAAACTTTTTCATTAACATGTTAAATATCAATCTGCGCCTCCGACGCTCTTTCAGAGATAAATTGCTTTCTAGGTTCAACATCATCCCCCATCAATTTTGAAAATGTTTCATCTGCTTTGACAGCATCTTCTATCATGACCTTGTTTAACAAACGCGTCTTACGATTCATTGTAGTATCCCAAAGTTGTTCAGGATTCATTTCTCCCAAACCTTTGAATCTTTGCACAGATAAATTTCCACCCAATTTAGCCACAATCTTCTTTAATTCTTCATCACTATAAACATAATGGTCTATTTTCTTTCTTATTTTGTACAATGGAGAAACCGCGATATATATGTTTCCATTTTCAATTAATTTAGGCATGAATCTAAAGAAAAACGTTAACAACAAAGTCTTTATATGCGCGCCATCAACGTCTGCATCAGTCATTATTATTATTTTGCCATATCTTAATTTTTCCAACGTAAACTGATCTCCAACTCCGGTGCCGATTGCAGTAATAATATTAACAATTTCTTCATTTGACAGAACCTTGACTGCATTTGCTTTTTCAACATTTAATGGCTTGCCTTTCAATGGAAGAATAGCCTGGACTTCTTTATTACGGGCCATTTTTGCACTATTGTGAACAAAAATACCAGAACCCAAAGCAAAATTATGAGTTTCAGGAACTTCAATATCATACACATTTATTCTTTCATTTAATTTTTCAATTTTTTTTACTTTATGATTATTTTTTGGCACAATATCAATTTCCTTTTCATAAAGAGGCATTAGAGAATCTTCTTTTGTAATATCTTTCGCCTCTTTGTAACTTCCATCTCTGAGCATAAATTTATGGTCTGGAGTACACACAATTTCTTTTTCATTATCAAGGGTTATTTTCATAACTTCTGCATCAGTCTTAGTAAGTCTCGGATTTATTATTCTTTGCATTCCAATAATTCCATCTTTCTTAATAGTATAACAAAAGTTTTTTATTCCCCTCTTGTCTTCTTCAATTAGTTGTTCAAATGAAATATTTCTTCCATTGGTTAAAGCTATTTCAGTGTTTCCAGAAAAACAACCGCCTGCTGAATCTCCTTCAACAATGAACAATTCACTATCTTCAGTCTTATTGCTCGCGCAATCAGCAAGTTTTCCTGGCAATCCTCCAACGGAAAACGCATTCTTTCTTCTGACAAGCTCTTTTGCTTTTTTCGCAGCATTTCTTGCTTTCTGAGCTTCCAAAGCTTTGTCCACAATGCGCCTAGCGACAGCAGGATTTTCTTCAAAGAATTCAGTCAAAGATTTCATTGCAAGACCATCAACTAGTCCTTTAACTTCACTATTTCCAAGCTTTGTTTTTGTCTGACCTTCAAATTGAGGCTCAGGAACTTTAACGGAGATTATTGCAGTCAGTCCTTCACGAACATCATCACCAGTCAAATTATCGCTTTTGTTCAATTTATTTTTATTTGCATAATCATTTATTGCTCTTGTCAATGCAGTTTTGAATCCAGATTCATGTGTTCCGCCTTCAACAGTATTAATTGTATTAACAAAAGAAAGAACAGTCTCTTGATATCCAGAATTATACTGAACAGCACACTCAACAACAATCTTTGAGTCTTCTTTTATGAAATATACAGGTTTAGCATGAATTGCTTCCTTAGTCTTATTTACCCACTTGACAAACTCAACCAAACCGCCCTCATAATGGAATATTTCCTTCTTATTGGAAATTTCATCTTTCAAGATTATTTTAATTCCTTTGTTCAAGAAAGCTATCTCTCTAAATC
Source organism: Nanobdellota archaeon (assembly GCA_038044345.1). Classification (GTDB taxonomy): domain Archaea; phylum Nanobdellota; class Nanobdellia; order Pacearchaeales; family GW2011-AR1; genus VGKP01. Next base: position 157 of record JBBTAG010000028.1, on the reverse strand, counting down.
TTGTTTCAAGTATAGAAAACTCGAATTTAGTTGTAGAAAATATTGTATCATCAGGAAAGAAAGTCACTTCAGTTCCAGTATCTTTCTTGTCACAATCTCCAACAACCTTAACATCATACAATGCTTTTCCAATCCTATACTCCTGCTGATAGATTTT
>JBBTAG010000027.1:0-6947 GCA_038044345.1 Nanobdellota archaeon | reverse complement strand
TGAGTGCCCTGATGGTTCGGTAGAGATTCCATGCAGAAGGTCAGTAGTATCACTGCCATTTTTTGGATATGTGCAATTAATAATTGCTTTAGCAATTGTTGTGATACTATATGTAATACTGTCTAAATCTGGCTGGTTTAGAAGGAAAAAAGGAAGAAAGCATAGTTTGAAGATTAAATGATAAATCTTTAGGTTAGATAATATTTATAAAGTTCTCTTATTTGGTAGGTAGATGAAAAGAATGAAGGTGTTTGCCGGTTTATTTGCAGGATTTTTTATCTTTTTGATGCTTATTGGTTTGGTAAGTGCGCCCCGCGTTGATTTTGCTTTTTGGGCAAATGCCTCCTCTGGAAATATTACTGAAGCAAGTTTAAATCAAACTGTTAAAATGATTGCCAACACATCTAATATTCCTAATGGAGCAATAATAGACTTTATAATTTACAATTTAACTGGTGGTGCCGTTCTTTATATAAACAGTTCAGTAGTTAGTGGTGATGAAGCGACAATTACTGACACTGTTTCAAATTTAGTTTGGGGCGGAGCAGGGGGCGGGGCATATATTAATTTCAATGCAAGACATGAATTATCAGGTACTCAGGCAAATAGTGAGAATTTAAAAATTATAAACATTTTTACTGAATATTGTGTAGAAAATTCAAATAGATGGTATACTGCTATAGATGTGTATAATTTAACAACTGATCCTAACAATCTTTGCCTCGTTGATGGAGTTGCTGACTCAATAAAGAATTATTCTGTAGTCAGTAACAACGACTGCTGTTCATTTGGCTTTATGTGCACCAACCAAACAGATGACTATGGCGGACCAGAGTATAAATGCGCAAATTGTACCACTACTTATCTTTCTGAAAGCGGTAGACTTAACAATATCATTTTATGCAGCGATTATAATAAATTGGTAAATGTGAATGACGTTGAAAGAGAGGCACTATGCAGAGCTGATTGTGCAGATGCTGCAAAAAAAGAGTCCCTGCCTTTTGGCCATACTAATCCTCATTGTGAATGGATTAGTGGAAAATGTGTTTTCGTTAGCATGATTTCTTCTTATGGATGTTCTCGGACAATTATATCAGAAGGAATGTGCTCTAATGAAACTGGAACCAGATTGATAACATACATTAATAATAAAACATTGATAACCGATGGTGGAATTACTTTTGTACCTGAAAATCTTACTAACCCTGAGTGTCCTGATGGTTCGGTAGAGATTCCATGCAGAAGGTCAGTAGTATCGCTGCCATTCTTTGGGCCTTTGCAATTAATAATTGCTTTGGCAATTGTTGTGATATTATATATTATAATATCGAAATCTGGCTGGTTTGGAAAGAAGAAAAAGAAGCGCAAATAAGGATATATTTTTAAATAGTATTCTATTAAAGAGTGTATGAAAAAAGGGTTGATATTTATCGGTGTTTTGTTGAGTATAATTTACTTTTTCTCTTTTGTAGAAGCAGCTACTTTTTCATATGGCGGAAATAATATTTTAAGGTCTTATGTTGGTGGAGAATTAATATCCGGCACCTTGAATATGAGCTTGAAGGGAGAGTCTGCAACTTCATTGTTAACAAGTAATTTTGAAGGTTCTATAAGTTTAATAGACTTTTTGAAAAAAAATGATCTTATTGAAGGGCAAGACTACGCTTGTAATTTTAAAAATTGTGCGGATGCATATAAGGTTGGAAGTACGATGACGAGTTTAAGTCTTGTCAATAATGAAAGAAAAGCCATTGGATTCAAAATAACTGGATCAGACGTAAGAATAAATTCAATGAAGTTATCTCTGTCTAGTGATGTTGGACCTTCTTGCTCTAAAGAGTTTGAATTAAACATTGCAAATGATACAAAAAATGTTCAAAGTTATAAATATTTGAATGAAACATGCGGAGAGCCAAAACATGGATGTTTTGATACTTCACTTAGAGACAATAACTGGGCTGGAATAACGAGCAGCACATATTGTGAGAAAATGCTTATGCCTACCGCGCCAGCTTTTCAAGTTGGAGCAAGAATAAAAGATAAAACGTCTGGAACAAGTGATTTAAAAATTGAAATATATGATTCTGACTGGAATTTTGTCGGAGATTGCATATTGCCTAAGAATACCCAAAACATTCAAGATGTTAGCTGCATAATTCCATTTGCAAATACAGAAGAAAAAAATATCTATGTTTGCATCCATTCTGAAAATGGTAATGCAGATTATCAGATAAATTTTGAAACTGAGAGCCCAATTTGTGGGAATATTGGAACCTATTTTGAAGATTATGGTGGTGATTATGATTTATTTGCAGTGCCTTTAAAGTTTGATTCATTAAATTTTGAAATAAATGAAACAACCTATCAAGATTTAACTGGAGAATTTCTTTCTGCAGTAGTTGACAATTATATTGATAATGTCTACAACAGAAACTGTACTTCCAGTTTGGGATGCGTTGTGCCGATAGATTTGATTGTAAATAAACAACAAACAATCTCTATTACAAACGCAAATATAAACTATGATATCAGTGTGGCTAATAGCGTCTCGAATGGAAATGTTTATGCCCTTGACAAAGCAAATGCAACAATAAGCTCAGTTTATTTAAATTTGAACGTGGAAAAAGCTGGATTAGGCTTGCCTGTGACAACCTCTGATAAAACGTTACGATTATATTTGAATGGTGTGGGCATTTTTCCTGGATTCGCAATAAATGTAACGCCTGGCTTTGTTTTTGATATTGCTCCTAAAAATGCTTTAGTTGGAATAGATACTTCTTTTGAAGTGCTTACTTCTGTTAATGTTAGTTCTGTGAAATGGAGTTTTGGAGATGGCAGTGCTGATATGACAACTCAAACAAAGAGAGTTTCCCATAAATACATGCAAGAAGGGGATTTTGAATTAATTGTTGAGGTGACAAAAAACAATGGTGTTACGGTTAGGAAGACATTTATAATATTTTCTGGCAATATTCAGACAGCAGTTGAAAATTTAATAAGTAAATCTGATAAGTTGCTTGGCAATTTAAGTACACAAATGAGTAGTTTTGATCCTTGGGTTAAAAATGCCCTTAACAATAAAATTAATTTAACAGAAATAAATCTTTCTTTGAATGGAATAAAGGCGAAAATATCCGCTGGAGGAGACTATTCATATTCCGAAGCTCTTGATGAATTGCTTGCACTTGACTTGCCAAAAGAAATTATTATTAACAGCCAGGGCAGAGATATACCCCTTGATGTTGGATTTAATAATATTGATTCATCGTATGTTGAATTGTTGTCTGGGGATGAGACTTCTTTGACGGATAGTCAAAGAAGCGACTTGCTGCAAAAAATCATCAACTGGAATTATGATTATTATTCTTCCAAGGTTGAATATAAAGTTATATCGAAAAAGAGCGATTCTGAAATTGCTCCGATTTTCACATATTTCAAAATAGTTCTTACTGGCAAAAATGGAGCTCAAAAGTCTGGAAATTTGATTATTGATTATCCCAAAGATGAAATTGTATTTAAGGATAATTATGGACAAATATCTTTAGACAGTGAATCGGGCTCCGCTACTTCAATAGCTATTTCTAATGGTTTGACGATTGAACTTTTGTTACCAGCTAAAATCCAGGTTTCTGAACTTGGAGCATATGTTGCCCCGCCATTGAATGAACTTGTTAATGATTCAGGATACATTCCGCCAGAATGCCCTGATTGCAAACCTAAAAAAATAAGTGTTTGGTTGTACATTATATTAGTTATTGTTTTTCTAGTAATTTATATCATTCTTCAAGAATGGTATAAGAAAAGATATGAATCATTTTTATTCAAAAATAGAGATGACTTGTATAATATAATCAACTTCATATTTAATTCTAGAATTACAGGTTTGAGCGACAATGAAATAAGAAAGAAACTCTCTTCCAATAACTGGAAATTGGAACAAATAAGTTATAGTTTTAAGAAAATAGATGGCAAGAGAACTGGTATGTGGGAAATACCTATATTCAAATTCCTTGAGAATAGGAGGGTCAAAAAGGAAATTGCATTAAGAAAAGAGCAAAATCAGGTGAACGGAAGATTTATTAAAAGACCCTATTAGATAAATAACATGTTTAAAATATTAAAAAATTTTTCAAAGAGGATATTAAAAGCATTGTTTAGAAAAAAAGAAAATATAAAAATTGGATTTTATGGCCCCCCAAATTCAGGAAAAACTAGTCTCGCAAATAGAATATGCAAAGACTGGACTGGTGAAGAGATTGGTATTGTGAGCAAAGTTCCTCATGAAACAAGACATGTACAATTTAGAGAGAAAGTTGAAATTAAACATAAAGGCAAAGTTCTTACATTTAAGCTAATTGATACACCTGGAATTGCTACTAAAATAGATTATGAAGAATTCATTGAATTTGGAATAAAAAAAGGGGACGCAAAAAAAAGAGCTAAGGAAGCTACTCAGGGAATCATTGAATCCATACAATGGTTGGATGATATGGATGCAATTGTAGTTGTTTTGGATTCAAACGAAAATCCATATTCGCAGGTTAATATAACTATAATTGGAAACATTGTTGCAAGAAAAATGCCAGTCTTAATAGTTGCAAATAAAATAGACTTAAAGAATTCGGATGTTAAAAAAGTTGAATCTGCTTTCCCAGAATATGACGTTATTGGCATTTCAGCGAAAGATGGAACAAACATGGAAGAATTTTATGAGTCATTATTTAAATTAGCTAAAAAAGCATAAATGAAAAACATGAAAAAAGGCGGTCGATTACATGGGTTGAGTCTGCAAGTTATACCTTTTGCAGAAATAGAGAAAATGGGAATAAGTGAAAGAGTGAAAAAAATATTGAATATTGTTCTTGGAAACAGAATAGTTATTATTCACGGCAGACTAAGGGCTGAAGAAGAAGCGAGATTGATTGAAGATACTATGGCAATGGTAGACCATATTAAAGGATTTAAAGGAATTGAACTTGCGGTAATTGCCCCGGACACAAAAGACAGGGGCATGTTTACCAAAATGAGATATAACATTGCTAAATCTCTTGTGGGTGATAGTTCTGCGCTTACAGTGATAGGTCCTAGTTCAGTGGTAAAGGAGATAAGAAGAGATCCTAAGAAAATTGAGCTTTTGTTGAGCTGAGATGATTTTAATTCTAACCTATGAGTAGGAAAAGGTTTAAATAGTAAGTAGGGTTATTTAAGTTATGGAAATAGTCAGAGAAATCGGAGAGAAGGGGCAGGTTGTGATACCAATAGATATTCGCAGACTTCTTTCTCTTAATCCAAAAAGCAAAGTAATTTTTAAAGTAGAAAACAATGAAGTAAAAATTAAATCGCAGAGAAGCCCAAAAGAATGGCTTGATGCTTTTCTCAAATATCGAAAAAAAGGCAGGGAATTTACTCTTAGAGAACTAAAAAGAATAGAGGAAGAAAGCTATGATTTACCTTGATGCAAATATATTCTTGTATCCTCATTCTGGAGAGGGTCCAAAAGCAAAGGCATGCATAGCTATATTAAAAAATCTCTCAGAAAATAAAATAAATGCATTTACATCATCGCTTACTTGGGATGAAATCAATTATGCTTTAAGAAAAATTTTGGGCAAAGAAAAAGCGATAGAACAAAGCAGAATTTTTTTAGAAACACCAAATCTTGTTTTCCTTAAGGTAGATGAAGAAACAATAAATGTGGCACAGGATATAATTGAGAAATACGCTATCAACCCAAGAGATGCAATCCATGCCGCAACAGCGATAATAAACAAGGCGGAAGGCATTGTTACTGATGATTCTGACTTTGATAAAATAAAAGAACTGAAAAGAGTAAAGATTTAAATATACAATATCTCTAATTACAGTATGAAAATAGAGGTTAATATTGAAAAGAGGTATTTCTTTGTGATAATTGGAGCAATTTTGTTGTTGGGTGGAGTGATATTTGTTTATGCCTATGGTGGAAATAATCCTTCAGTTATTGGACATTCTCTTGGTGAAATAGATGGTTTTCCAAATTGTATTGCTGGACAGGCACTAACTCATAATTCAACTGGGTGGGGTTGTACAAATGTCAATGCTGGAACTACCATCAACAATATTCTAAATACAGATTATTGCAATTCTGTTGGTGTTTACCATGTCTCTGGACAGCCGGCTGCAACTGGGCAGATAAGTTTGATTAAAGATGGCAGAAATATTTGTGCCGATATTAGTGGATGCACTATTAGTACTTGGCTTAATACGGATAGTGGAAATGCCTTCGGAATCAAATTTAGACAAAATAGTGACAATACCTGGGATGCACGACGCTATGATAATAATGTCGAAAGTGGTATTAATGGCAATAGTGTTGAAGAGGAAATTGATGATCTTGCAAATTTGGTTATTTATGATGATTTAACAGGTATTGAAAATAATGCTAATAGTATCTCTTTTAGGACCGCGGCTGGAATTGGAATGATTTTCGGCAATGTCACTGTCTGCGATTATTAAATATCCAGATATAAATCTTTATTAACCCTTTAAATTTCTAAGAGATATGCCATATAAATGCGTTCATTGCTCACAGATATATAAAGATGGATCTGGTGAATTATTGACTGGATGCACAAATTGCAAAAGCAAATTCTTCTTTTATATTAGCGAGACGAAATTAAAACAAATTATTGAATCTGGAAAGGAAAATGAATTAGATGTGCATTTAACGAGCAGTGAAAAAAGGCAGATTGAGGAAGATGTTAGAGAGATAATTGGCGTTGAGGATGAAGAGGAACCTGTTTTCCTTGATTTTGAAAGCATAAGGGTGCTTAAACCTGGAAAGTATTTGCTTGATTTGCAAAAATTGTTTGCAATGGACAAACCGAGAGTCTATCAGATTGAGAATGGCAAGTATATCGTAGATTTGACTAAGCCTCCAAAACCTGGAAAGGCTGATAAAAAATAAA
>JBBTAG010000026.1:0-6685 GCA_038044345.1 Nanobdellota archaeon | reverse complement strand
AAATGCCGCATATTGCCCTGAAAAAGAGATTAAAGATAACCCTATTTTACAAATTTCAAAATTGATAATTTTTCCAAGGGCTGATAGGATAGAAATAAAGAGGTCTTCAAAATTTGGAGGGAATTTAAAATTTGATATCTATGAAAATTTGGAAAAAGTTTATTTGAAAGGAAATTTACATCCAATGGATTTGAAAAACAGCGTTATCGAGCAGCTGGAAAAAATAATTGCGCCAATAAGAAAGAATTACAAATAATTCAATTAGTGTGAAATTCAATCGTGTCTAGGTCTTTTAAAATATGCGAGAGCCCAACTTTTTGGTTAGGGAATTTGCTGCTTGGGCCAGTGACTTTAGTTTCTTTAACTCTAATGGAGAATCCTTTTAGGATTGATTCTGCGGCGTCTCTTACCGTTGAATTGATTTTTAGTATCATGGGAATATTAGATACTGGTTTTCCTGGCTCTTTTAAATAAACTCTTATTAGAGGCATCAAAGTTATTATTTTCTTTTTCAATTCTTCTATACCAAAATCTGAGATGCAGGAGCATATTACCGCGTTTAGCTTTTTGCTTTTCACTTTTTCGTTTAATTTTCTTATTTCCTCTTGTGATAAAAGGTCTGCTTTATTTATTGCGATTATTATTTTTCCATAAATTTTTGAGAGATAGGGGTATATTTTTCCAAGATCTTCTATTTGTTCTATGGCAATAATTACACAATCTGCAGTATTTACTATTCCGAGATCAAAATATTCTGAACCAATTGCCGGAAGATCCACTATTTGTGCTTTGAATCCCTCAAAATCAAGAGTGCCTATTTCAGGTTGAGTTGTGGTAAATTGAAAAGACGATACTCTTGGTTTTGCATTTGTTAGTTTTGCAAGCAGCGAAGACTTGCCGGAATTTGTCAAACCGAGAAAGACGCATTGAAAACCTTCTTTTCTTATTGTTTTTTGAGTTGTTTTACCTATGGTTTTTGCTTTTTCTTTTTTTTCAATGAATCTTCTTAGCCTGTTTTTTAGTTCGGCAACTAAATGCTCGCTAGATTTGTGTTTTGGCGCTGCTTTAATCATTTCTTGCAAAGCTAAAATTTTTTCATCTAATGTTGCTGCTTGAAAGTATTTTTTTTCTGCATTTACATATTCGTATCCGGCATTTACTGGCATATTTTTAGTTACAGATAGAGATTTATAAAGATTTTTAGCTGCGTTTCTGCTAACTTGAATGACGATTGTTGCTTGCCCAGTTGACGGTGCATAAGAAAAGGTTTATTAAATCTGTCCATCAATGAAAATTATGAAATTTTTAAGAAAAAAGTTGAAAAATGGAATGACTGTAATAATGGAAAAACGGGAATTACCTGTAGTTGCATTAAGTATAAGCAATCCTTTTGGAGGGGCATATGAAAGTAGCGAGATAAAGGGCGTTGCGCATGTAATTGAACATATGCTGTTTACTGGGACAAAAACCAGGAGTCATGAAGATATTTCCAGGGAGATTGAAAAGAAGGGCGGAATATTAAATGCGTTCACTGATCATGAAGTGACGAGTTATTGGTTTAAGCTGCCGAGCGAACATATTTTTTCTGGAATGGATATATTAATTGATATGTTAAAGGATGCTAAATTTGATTCTGAGAAGTTTGAGAAAGAGAAAAAAGTGATACTTGAAGAGATAAAGATATATCATGATGATCCAAGAAGAAGCGTTTTTGAACAGATAGAAAAAAATATGTTTGAATCGCCATTTGGGGAGTTGGTGATTGGAAATGTAAAGAGCGTTTCTTCTTTGCAGAGAGATTTTGTGTTTGAGTTATTTAAGAAAAATTATAATTCAAGCAATTTTATTGTGACTATTGTTGGAAATGCGGATTTTGACGAGGTTTGCGAGTATTTGGAGAAACATTTTGTTTCAGGCAAGGACACTCCAAAGTCATTGCCGATAAGAATTAAAAATTCTGAGACAAGTGAGAAAAGAGAGGGCGTAGAGCAGGCCAATTTTGTTCTGGCTATGCATGCGCCACTGCCTTCGAGCAAGGACTTTTATGCATTAGATTTATTGAATAGTTATTTGGCTGATGGAATGTCTTCAAAATTGTTTTTAGAGATAAGAGAAAAAAGAGGGCTTGCCTATTCTGTTAAGGGAACAATTCATCCTGGAAGGAAGTATTGCATTTATTCTATCTATGTTGGCACAACGAAAGAATCTGTGCCAATGGTGAAAAAATTAATTTTAGAGGAATTTGACAAAATAAAAGATATGGGTGAGAAAGATTTGGAAGAAGCTAAAGAAACATTGATCGGATTGAAGAAAATATCCTCGGAGGAAAGTGCCAATGTCATGAATGAGTTACTTTATTCTGAGTTGTTTGTTGGGGCTGAACAATATTATAAATATGAAGAAAACATAAAGAAAGTTAAACTCGAGCAGGTTAAGAAATTGGCATCTGAATTGGTTAAAAAGTACAGTATTGCTGCGATTGTGCCTAAATAGTTTTTGTTAATATGGAAAATATCATTGAGGGGAAAAGATTAACTAGAGCATTTATATGTCTTGAATTTCCTGACGAAGTTATAAAGGAAGTTGCACGTGTTCAAGAAAGTTTGCGCAATAAAATGTTTACTGGAAAATTTACGGAACTTGAGAATTTACATTTAACTCTCAAGTTTTTGGGAGAAATTGATGATAATATGATTGGAAAGGTGAAGGAAAAGTTAAAGGAAATAAAGTTTGCTTCATTTAGATGCAGTCTGGGATTATCTGGAACATTTAGTATGCGAGGAAATCCGAGGATTGTCTGGATAAAGTTGAATGGCGAGGGGATATGGAATTTACAGAAGAAAATTGATTCTGCTTTACAAGAGTTATTTAGGCCAGAAGAGAGATTTATGTCTCATCTGACTATTGCAAGAGTAAAATATGTTAAAGACAAAAAGGCATTTGTGGAATATGTTAAAAAAATTAATGTCAAAGAGATAAAATTTGATGCTGATTGTTTTAAGTTGAAGAGTTCTGATTTGAAAATGAACGGACCGGTATATAAAGAGATTGAAAAATATAAAAATACAATTTGAAAAGTTATGATTATAAGGATTTTGCTAGTTTATAGATTTTTTGTTTTGTAAAATATATATTGTTTATATATATTTTTTTAAATGCTATTGAAAGATATTAGGATTTTGATGAGTGATTTAAATGGAAGAATTGAAGATGTTTTAACGAGAGTAAGGCAATATATTGATGAAAGAGAAATGAAAGGCAGACAAGGGAATCCAGAAATAATATTTTTGGGTTATTATCCTCCTCGAACAGAGGATATTAGTGAGATAATAGAAAGAGCCAATCATGATGAATTTTATAGACAAAAGAATTTAAATTTTGTGTTAAGAGACTTAGCATGGGTCACTGTTTTTGGAAGAAGCATGCAGGATTATGACAATGTAATCATTATTAATCCAGAAGACTTTTAAATTCTTTAGTTTTCTTACCCAGTATATCTTCTAATTCAAGTTCTGATGCAGTGAAGATATTTTTTAATGATTTGAATTTTCTTATTAGCGCCTTTGCCTTGACTGGACCGATGTTTGGAAAACCTTCTAAGATATATTGCAATTGCTCTTTTTTGTTCAATGAAATTTTTTTTGCCCTTATTGAAATTTCTTTGTTATTTTTTCTTTTTGCCAAAATTGACAGATAAAGTGCAGTTTCTTTCTCATTTTCTGAAAATATCAAGGGTATATTATAATCTATCTGGGCAGAGAGAATGAATCCGCGCAGAGCGTTTTCATGAATTATTCCAGAATTGAATTCATCTTTGTTTAGACCCTCAATAACCAAAAAATGCAGAGGGTATTGTTTTAGCTCAAGCATCTGTGTGAAAATTCTCTTATTTATGACTGATGACTTAAGATCGGAAATAGTCTTTCTTTCTATTGCAATGTCATTTATTATATAATCTGCCACCGGAAGATGCTTAAATTCAATGTTGAAATTTAATTTGCTCAATTCGCTTGGTACAAGAGAGTTTTTCTCTCTGTTGTCAACTATTATTTTTTGTTTTTTTTCCTGCGTATTTTCTTTATTCGAGAAGATATTAAAAAAGGGCATTTTATTTCTCCAAGACAATACATACAATTAGATGTAATATTGCAAAGATAAATGAAAAGAGGACTAGGAAAATCAGAGTATTTGATAAATATTCTATATACAATTTTTCTTTGAAGATAAAGAAAAATAGAAAAAGAATTGTTAATATGAAAGGAACAACTGGGTGCGGTTTTTTCGATATGACTCCTTGTTTATGCAGTTTTTTTATGGTATTTTTTATGTCCATCTTATTTGAATTCATTCAGGGTTTTTATCTTTTTATTGTTTTTCATTTCTTCTTTTATATTGTGTATTGTTTTATGCATTTTTCTTTCTCTTGCTCCGGAAGCATAATGATGTTGTACATCACGGGTATCTTTTGTTATAAGAATTATTAATTTTCCTGGAAACAGACGGGCAGTTCTACCGGCGCGTTGAATTTTTCTTATGGCGCTCGGAATTGGTTCATAAAAAATTACTGCGTTAACTTCTGGAATGTCGAGTCCTTCTTCGCCTATTGATGTTGCACAGAGAACATTTATTCCGCCTAACTTAAACTGTTCAATGACTGCTTTTTGTTCTTTTTGGGAAAGACCTTGGTTGAGTTTTTTTGCTTGGCCAATGAATATCGCTGCTTTTATGTTTTGTATTTCATTTAATTTTTTTGCGATGGTTGAAGCGGTTTCTCTAAATTGACTAAATATCATAATTTTTGCTTTTGGATTATTTTTTATTTCTTCTTTGATTATTTCTGCAAGAACAGATATTTTTGGGTGTTCTGTTTTATTTTTTCTTAATTGTTGCAGAGATAACAGGGCTGCCTGAAAGTCTGGGGAATTTACAATTGTTTGAACGCCCTTGCTTTTCTTTTCTTTTGCTTGCTGGATTAAACCTTGTAGATAAATATCTAAACCAGAAAGAGTTTGTGTTTCTAGTAATTCAATTCCGTGAGAGATTTTAATTGCTTGGGCACAAAGAGACATTCCTATCAGGGCATTGAAATTTCTTGGTGAGGCTTGTTGGGCCAGTGATGATTGAAGTTTGAGTAGGGTGATTTTATTTGCTGGGACAAATAAAAGATGTCTTTTTTTCAGTTGCTCTACTTTTGAATCGTAGATTCTTTTTAACAGGACGCGAATTTCTTCGAATTCTATTGGAAATGGAACTTCTACTTTTTCAAAATTAAGCTCTTGAAGATAAGGCTTAACATCTTCTGATTCACGAGTGCGAAGTTCAATTTCTTCTATATCTAGGTGCTCACATATTTGTTTAACAATATCTGGATCTGAGCCCGGCGAGGCAGTTAAACCAAGAATACGAACGTTATTTGCTTGATTTTTGTATTTTTCAACAACTTTTGTGTAATCATAGTTTTTTAGACATCTATGGGCTTCATCTATTATTAGAAGGGAAATTTCTTTTGTGTCATATAAATCATGATAGAGGTCATTTGCAATGCATTGGGGGGTTGAAAAAATGATTTCAGCAGTGTTCCATGTCTCTTTTCTTTTTCTTGCTGGGACTTCGCCTGTGAAAAGCTGTAAATCTGCAAATAATTCTGGAAGGTGCTTTTTGAAGTATTCATAATGCTGTTCAACTAAGGGTTTTGTTGGAGCCAGAAAAAGAATTTTACTTAATGGGAAAGATTTCTTTTTTTCTATTGCGAGTAATAGAGCAATAAGAGTTTTTCCCAATCCTGTGGGAAGAACGACTAACGTATTGTGATTTTTTGTTGTTTCGAATATTTTTTGCTGATATTCTCTTGGTTGAATATTTATAAGAGTCATGGAAAATGTTAATTATTGGAGAGTTTAAAGTTTTGCTTTATGGCTAAACTATGAATAGTGCATAGAATGTGAAAATAATTGTTGTTATTGCAAGGATTGCATAAAGGATTCTTGAGCCAAAAAAGATTTGGGTTCCGTCTAGATTTGAAACTGGGATTAAGTTCCAAAATGCGTAAAAGACAGTCATTTTCGCTAATAATTCAAGATTGGTAAAATAAGCAATAACTGCAACAAGCAAAGCGGCAATTATTCCGGATGCTCCAATGATGCCATTGTGCCAGTCTGTCATTTCAGCAAAGCTATAAAATCCGAATCTTTTTGATGCTCTGGCTTTGAGAGCTCGAGTTTCGTAAGTTAGAATGGCCGAGAATTTCAAGATTCCCCAGGTGAATAGAGTAAAGAACAATGGGAAGATTATTCCTGCTGAAATTGGTTTATTGAAATGCCACCCAGGTTTGTAGCCATATCGATAAACCTTCCATATTTCGTGCTCTACATTTGAATCTAACATGTATGCTATTAGTTTTTTAGAAAAAACACTGACTAAAATTATTATGATTGAGAACAACAAGATGGCTGAAATTGTCTCCCATTGAGTTTTTATTGCGTACGAGAAGCCGAATATGGCGGTCAATATAATTATTGCCGCTAAGATGCTTGTAAGCTCTGACGTTTTCATATTTTTTTCAGTGAAAAGGTTTATATAAATATTGCGGCATTTGTTTTGCATCATATTCTTAGTCAGTAAATTTTATTTGTTGAAATAGTTGAAAATTTTTCTGACATTTAATGTATATTTTAGAAAAACGTAA
>JBBTAG010000025.1:0-3020 GCA_038044345.1 Nanobdellota archaeon | reverse complement strand
AATTTCTTCATAGTTCTATTAGAACTATATACTTTTTAAACTTTACGATACTATTTTAAAATGTTAAATCTCATTAGGAGATACTGAATGAAAATACAGTCTTATCCAGAAATAAGGTTACCCATAGCAAAACCATGCTGCATCTTAGAGATAAATAAAAATAAGTTATTATCTTCTACACCAATTATCCCCTCAACAATAGATAATATTTTCATAGACTACCGAAGTTCTTCCAGGCTTTCGCCTTATGGCAAGAGCATATGGTATAATAATTAATTAAAAATCTTTTTTAATCATTTTTCCTTGAAAACCTGCAGAAATATTGTCAAAACAAGAGCAAATATTGGATAAACAAGCAGAGAAGAGATTACTTCTGACAAATTTATGAAATTACCGATGGAATAATTTGCTAGTTTAGAGACTGCCCAATCAACGATGAAGAAAATTGCACCAATTACTAAAACATATGAATAGTTGTTGCTGACAAAAGATGCACTTTTCTTTACACTCTCCACTATGCTTTTGTTTTCTGATATCAGAATGAAATTTGAGAAGGTTAAGAAAATTAAGGCGCCGATAATTAAAGCAAAATAAATAAAATACAAAATGAATTTAGCACTTTCCAAAGGTAGTGAGAAGTATTTGCCTAGATGAATGGCTCCATATATTGAAGAATAATTTATTATTGCATAGCATACAACAATGATAGCGATTATAACAAATGTTTTCAACCAATATTTTTTTGTGCCTGAAAAAAAGTCATTTATTGATGCATTAGATTTCAATGATGAAAAGCACATTGAAATTAAGCCTGAAAAGAAATAAGATATGATAAAAATACTAACGATGGTGAAAATTACAAGCCAGGCCGAATTGACGAATACACTTCCATTGCCAATTAAATAATTTAATTTTAATGACAAATTTGATAATAATATTGTAAAAATTAATGCTGCTATCATTGGTAAAACTATAATTGGCTGATTTACCAATTTTTTTACTGCTTCCTTAAAAACAGAGATTAATGATTTTTCCATAAATTTGTTAATTGAAAAGACTCTTTAGTATGCTATTTGCGAAAAACATTAATACTGCTAAGCCAATTATTAAAACTAACAGGACGGCTATTAAAATTATTACTAATTTCTTTTTTGGATTTTTCTTTGACAATTCTGGAGAGGTATACCGTTTGGTTGGAATCTGCGACTCTGATTGCGATTGTGATTGCCACTGCTCCTGTGGCTTTTGTTTAGTCGTTTGAGTTTGCTGCCCAAATGGAGCAGGATTTGACAAAGTGAATAAATTCATTGAAGAAGTGCTTTGTGGTTTGTTGTTCATATTCTGAACTGCTGAATTTGAGGCTGGACTTTTATTTTGTTGAATTATCGGATTAATTCCTGGACTTATACTGCTGGCTGCTTCTTTAACCTCGACAGGATTATAGCCTGCACTGATAAAACTTTGAATTGCTTCTTCTAATGTAGAACCACGTTCGATTGCATTTCTTATACCTGACTGAATTTCATCCTTCATTTTTTAGTTAATGCTTGATAATCATTAGAATATATAATATTTAAAGCTAATCTTTATCTATGTAAAATCAGTTCTTGACCGTTTTGCATTAAATGCACTGTCTTATTCAATTTATAGCCTATTTCAACTGCAAGTGCTGCTCCGGCTGTAAGCTTCTTTAAGTCTCCATGAGACGGAATAACATGCTCTGGTTGTATAAGTTTTATCAAATCTCTAAGATCTTCCCTGCCTCCGTGGCCAGATACGTGAACGTTATCAAAGATTCTAACATGATGTTTTTTTAATCTTCTTTCTAATTGCTGCCTATTTTCCTCATTTATTGGTGTGGGTATTGTTTTCGAGGAAAAGATTATATGGTCTCCTGGAGATAAACGCAGTTGAAACTGATGCCTTGCAATTCTGTCAAGTATAGAGCCAGGCTCACCTTGGTGGCCTGTACAAACAATTAGAAAGTTTTTCTTATTTTTATTTATATTTTTTAAAGTGTGCTCTAAATGTTTTCGATAGGTAACAAGCTTGATATCATTTATGAAGGGCGCTTTATTAACATCTCTGGCTGCGCTTACATATTTATTTAGACTTCTCCCCAAAAAAATTATTTCTCTGTTTAATCTCTTTCCTAATTCTGTTATTGTTTTTAACCTAGCGATATGCGATGAAAATGTTGTGACTATCATCCCTGCGTTTTTATTATCTGTTGTGAAAAAAACATCTTCTAAAAGCCCTTTTGCTATTTTTTCTGAGGGAGTTTTTCTATCATCCGGAGCGTATAAACAATCAACTATTAATGCTTTGACGCCCTCTTTTGCTAACTCTCTTAATCTCCTATAATTTGGTTTATCCCCATAGACTGGAGAATTATCTAATTTGTAGTCATTTCCATAAAGAACGATTCCATCTGGAGTATGAACTGCAATTATTGAACTTTGGATGGTTGAATGAGTCATATTTAAAAATTCAACTTTGTAGTTTCCGCTCTTTCCCTTAACTGTGTAAGAATGATCAATTTGTATTGGAATAAGAGGATTTTTTATCTTTTGATTATTATCTCCTAAAATGCTTTTTATGACTGCTATTGTGAAAGGTGTTGAAACTACCGGAGCTTTATATCTTTGAGCGATGTATGGAACTGCACCTATATGGTCTAAATGAGCGTGAGAAATTAAAATAGCTCTTACTTTATCTCTTAAATTATGTTTCTCCAGATATAAATCATCTGGCAATGCCCCCAAAGAACGCATTCCTTTCTCAGTTGGAATTTTTTCTCTTTCGGTGACACCGACAATTGCTGGTAAGAATAAACCACAATCAAAAACAAGAACATCTTCATTGATTTCAAGGGCAGTCATATTCTTTCCTACTTCATTATAACCCCCAATTGTATGTATTTTAATCATTATAAGTATAGAAAAAGATGGTTTAAATAGATTATCAAAAACCTATTTAAATGATACTTATCTGGTATTCATATGTTAAAATTAAAACCA
>JBBTAG010000024.1:0-12352 GCA_038044345.1 Nanobdellota archaeon | reverse complement strand
GTATCCATCAATCAGGATTGGAGATTTAAGGATTTAATACGCCCCACCCTAAATTATAAACTAATATAAACTGACAAACCACATAATACATTAAAAATAAAAAACGTTAATAAAAAATTAACAAACATATTAAAAAAAATAAAAAAGGATAAAAAAATAAAATAAAAACTTATTTCCTTCTTATTATCATGAATGCAACCAATGCACCCAATATCGTAACAATCCCAATAATCATTCCGAATTCTGGAACTACTGGTGTTTCATTGCCACAAAAAGTTATATGACTGATGTCATGCGTTATAGGTTTACCTTGGTTATTGACATCGTCTATACCATATACAACGCCGCTAGTTCCACCGATATATACCTCATAGAGTGTTGCAGCTTTTACTAAAACACCACCAACTGCAGGATCTGCAGTCCAGTTTGCTGAAGTGCAGGCATTCCAACTGACATTTATGTCATAGCTTCCACCCATTGATCCATTTTCTATACCACTAGGACACTCATACTTGACAATTCCAAAATTAAATCCATTATTCGCACATTCTGTATCTGGATTTCCAACAGGAACAGGTGTCGCTCCCACAAAAGCAGGCACAACAGCTAACAATATCAACACCAATGCCAATATCATTAAACTAACTTTAACACTTTTTACCATTATATTTCAGGTAAAAAACACTTTATAAAGACTATCAAAGTGCAAAATATATATATTTTTTAACTACTACTCAGGATAACAATTCAATCTTTTATTATATATCAAGAAGATATTTAACAATTTCCATAATTAAAAATCATCCAGATAAAACATAAAATAGATGAATTTTTAAACTCTGAAAATGCACTAAATTTGAGGTGACAGCACCTCAGAGCTTTTTCTGAGAAAATTAAAGTGAACATAATAATTGAAACAGCACCGAAAACGCAAACCCAAGAACAAGGATCAAAAATTGTTGATCCATCGTTGCAAGAGATTGTAGCTTTAGGCATACATAAAGAGTCAAGAATAGCGTTGCACTTATTAGAATGTTACTCTCTTACCAGAGCAAGTGTTTTTATTTATCCATCAAAATTTAATCTTTCTCCAGAAAATATAGAAAATCTTTCTCCAGGTTTTAGAAACGTCACCAGACATAAAATAATGAGAAGCTTTAAAGATACCACCATGGAAGATTTGAGCAGACAATTTAGACGTGATCTTGGACTTATTTCTATAATAGACTCTCTTTATTCATTGGGAAAAGATAAAATAATTGAACATGCATATTCTCCAAAGTCAGAAGAATATATTCGAAAAGTCATCGAATGCTTAGGCAAATAAAACTGTCACATTTAAAAATATCCTTTTCATATGACAATAATGAAATACTTCAAAAAAAAGTATGAAATGTTTATGAAAGATTCTTTGTATAGAAATTCTGTTTATTTGATGTTTGGAACAGGAATAATGGCTGCCTTTGGGTTCATATTCTGGATTATCGTTTCCAGGCTGTATACTGTTGAGCAGGTAGGTCTTGCAACAACAATAATTTCTGTTATGGGGTTAATAACAAGTTTTTCTTTATTAGGATTAAATGCAGGACTCATAAGATTCCTGCCTAGTTCAGACAGAAAAAATGATAAGATAAACACTGCATTCACTCTCGCCGCTTTAGTCACCATAATTGTCACAACAATATTTCTTTTAGGCTTGAAAGGATTTTCCCCAAAACTTCTTTTCATCAAGCAAAATATATTCTACAGCCTTGCCTTTATTGTGTTCATGGTTTTCTCCACTTTAAGCTCATTGATTGAAAGCGTTTTTTTAGCCTATAGAAGCGCAGGATTTATTTTACTAAAAAACAGCATTTTCAGTATCCTGAAACTGATATTTCCTGCAATATTTGTCTTCTTAGGAGCTTACGGTATCTTTGGCTCCTGGATGTTGGCCGTGATTATTTCTTTCCTAATCACCGGAATTATTTTAACTTCAAAATTTGATTACAATCCCAAATTCGTATTTTATGATTCTATAATCTACAGGATAGGAAGATACTCATTTGGCAATTACATTGCTGGATTTATTGGCGGCCTTGGAACAATGCTATTGCCGCTAATGATTACAAACCTGCATTATCCTGAGATGACTGCCTATTATTATATTTCAATGAGCATCATTGGAGCGCTTTTTGTAATACCCCAAGCGACTTCCAATTCCTTGTTTGCAGAAGGTTCAAATAATCAAAGAAAAATAAAAGAACAGGTAAAAAAAGCAATTAAAATAATTTCCTTTCTCATGATTCCCGCAATAATTCTCATTACGTTATTAGGAAAATATGTCCTGACATTTTTCGGACAAAATTATGCCATTGAAGGAACAGAGTTTTTGCAAATTCTGGCAATAAGCGGCATTTTCGTAAGCATAAACAGCGTTTACAGCGCCATCGTCAGAGTTAAAAAAATGATAAGATTCATGATCCTCGTTTCAATTATAAGCGCATCTATTGTTCTTGGGCTTAGTTATATTTCAATAACGAATGGTTATGGTTTGCAGGGAGTTGGATTTTCCTTTCTAATTGGACAAATTGTAAGCAGCATCATCTATGTTTATTATGTCAGGAAATAACCTCAATAGAGGTTATAATAACCATGATTATGGTTATATTTAAATCTCTCAATTAAAAAATTTATTTTGACCGAATAGCCTATCGAAATCTAGAATGCAACATTTCTTGCAGCGGTTCTTTCACTTCATTTGGAGTATCCTCCAAGAATAAAACATAGCCTCATTCCCACAAGCCTTAAAAACTTGAATAGATACCAATAAATATGATTAAAAAAATGAGATAGAAAAAATCAAAAGCAAAATACTGCCTATACTAAAAAATCATAAAGTAACGAGGGCTGGCATTTTTGGCAGTTTCGCCAGAGGAGAACAAAAGAAAAAGAGTGATGTTGATATATTGGTAGAAATTCAGGATAATGACATGGATCTAATAGATTTCATTAGATTAAAGAATTTGATAGAGAGAACAATTAAAAAGAAAGTTGATTTGGTTGAATATCATTGCATAAGAAAAGAAATTAAAGACAATGTATTGAATGATGAAATTCCAATATTACGATGAAAAGGGACTATAAATTGTATCTTAATGACATCAAAGAAAGTATCAGATATATAGAAAGATATGTATTGAATGTTTCTGAAGAAGGTTTTAAAAATAATACTTAGTTGCAGGACGCATTGGCAAGAAGACTCGAAATAATGGGCGAAGCAATTAGAAATATTCCGAGGGCTTTAAAAGAAAAAAATAAGCATGTACCTTGGTTTGAAATGTCTCAATTTAGGAATTTAACTGCTCATTCTTATTATGAAGTAAGCCTAGATAGAATTTGGCAAACAATAAAGAAAAGAGTCCCTATAATAAAAGAAGCTATTAATAAAATTTCATTAGTTTAATTTGTTCCAATCTTCTCCAAGCATACCAAAAATTCATATCTCGCTCATAACCATAACATTAAATAATGCATTAATTCTCTCCCAGTGTAAAAAAGAGGAAAAATGAAAGTAGCGGCATTATCATCGGGATCTGGAGGAAATTGTTTCTATGTTGAAAATGATAATTCAGCAATATTAGTAGATGCAGGAATAAATGCAAAAAATATTAATGAGCGTCTCTCGTCATTGAAATTAAATCCTGAAAAAATAAAAGCAATATTTATTACCCATGAGCATATAGATCATGTTAGAGGAGCTGATGTTTTTGCAAGACAATTTAAAATACCAATATATGCTACAAGAGGAACAATAAAAAACAGTTTTTTATGCTCAAATGAAAAATTAATAAATTCAATAAAAAAAGATGAAATAATCCACATTAATGGAATGAAAATAGAGTCATTTCCAAAATCCCATAAAGCTGCAGAGCCCGTCTCATTTTCTATCGCAAACAAAAATAAGAAAGTTTCAGTAATTACTGACCTTGGCTATTCCTGCGATAATGTTAATTCAGCAATATCAGCATCAGACTTTTTATTTATTGAATCAAATCACGACCTGGAAATGCTGAAAAATGGACCCTATCCATCTTTTCTTAAAAATTGGATAAAAGGAGATTCAGGGCATTTGTCAAACACTCAGGCAAGCCTTTCAGTTTTAGAATTCGGAAATTCAAAACTGAAAAATATCGTTCTCTCCCATCTAAGCAAAGTGAATAACGCTCCTGAAATCGCTCTTAAGACATTTAATTCATTATTAAAAGAGAGAAAAAATTTCAGCGGCAAAGTGCACCTCTCCTTGGAACACAAGCCAACCCATTTGTTTAAAGTAATTTAAATAAAATTATTCTCACAGTTTTATATAACACATTAAAGAAATCAAGAGACCAGTTCATCAGCAAAGAACATAAACTTATTTATATTAAGAAAACATCTTCTATCTATGGAAAACCAATATCTCAAAAATATAAAAGTTGGAATGAATGTAGTTATTTTGACTAATCAAAACAAATACTCTACAGGCATAATCGAAGATATAGCCGCAAGAAATCCATTCAGCGAAAAAGGAATTATGGTCAGATTAAAAAACGGTGATATTGGCAGGGTGAAGAATATAATTTTGAAAGAACCAGAACAAAACGAAAAAAACGCACTTGAAATAAAAAAAATCATTGAAAAAGGAGAAAGTTTGCATACGGAATTCAAAACTTCAGTTCTTTGGAGTGTTGATTTTAGTCCTGTCCAGATAAAAGAAACAAAATCTTTAGAAGTGCGGGAATATGGTCAAAGAGCTTCAAAAATTATTATTGCTAAATCAATTGCCGCTTTTTTAAATTCGGATGGCGGAGATCTAATTTTAGGCATAAAAGAGAATAGACAAGAGGAAAAATTTGAAATCATAGGAATTAATAACGACATGAAGAAAGCCAAACAAGAAGGCATAGATGGTTATAAAAGAATGCTTATAGATGAGGTTTTTAGAAGTTATTTTCCTTCTAAAATTTATAATCATCTTGATTCATACATCTCTTTTAGTTTTATCAATATTGATGATGAAATAGTCTGTAGAATCAAGGTAAAAAAAAGCGATTCTAAGGTTTTCTTAAAACTAAATAACAAAGAAGTGTTCATGATTCGTATAAATTCTGAAAATAGAACTCTTGATGGAGAGAAGTTGGTTGATTATTGCATAAGGAAATGGGGGGCAAGATAAACCGATTTTAAAAATATTCCAAATCAAATGATCAAAAAAGATAATGAGGCTGTCCAATAATCCTTTAATTTTAGCCCCAACAAAAAAGAAATCCTCAATGAAATCAACTGAATTAAATCTGAATATTTACTTTTTTTTGAGAAGTTTAGCTGTTCTTTTTGAATGAATAATATTTTGAAGTGCCTTAAGAAAATTTTCGGCTTGATCGAGAGGTATTGTTATTGAATTCTCATGAATCCATTCATTATTGACTCTTTTCTTTTTTTGAATTAACAGGTAAAGACCATATTCTCCTTCTAATATATTAAACCATATTGTTTTATTATTGTAATTTATCTTTTCATAGTCAAAATGCTGGATTCTATGGTTAGGATAATAGGCTTTTGTTACTCCAAATTGCTTAACATAAATTTCATTTTCTAACACGAGTATTTGGAGATGTTTTTCAATAGCTTTTCTGGAAAAACCTGTTCCTTTTACCAGTTCAGTCATTGTTAATCCTTTTGTATTTTTTTTCAAGAATTCAATTATGCTTTGATGAATTATTTTTTCTTTTTTTGAAGGAGAAATATTCTCTTGTGTCATAACTATATAAGGTAACAAAAGATTTATATATATATTGATACCTACTATTGGTAACCAATAGGAGTATATGTACCGATGAAAAAGAGGTTTTTACATTTGGGTTGGAAATCAAAAGTTTCGCAAAAAAGAGCCACTTTCAGCATAAGCATAAATAAGATTGTTGCAGTTGGTTGCAATCTATTCAAGGGAAAAGAACTCTTCTGTTATCTGGCCGAAGACATAAAAAAGAGACCTTTGATGATGGTGTACTTAGATGGAAAATCAAAATAAAGCTCCAAGAGAAATAGTTAAAAACTAGTACAACATAATAACAGAATAGATTAAAATGGAAGAAGAAAAGAAGGAAGATGCAATTGAAGAGGAAATAGATACTCATATCGCCATTTTCAATGGCAAGACGATAAGAAGGAAAATGGTTGGTGATAAATGGTTTTTCTCTGTTGTAGATGTTGTTGGGGCTTTAACAGATAGTCCGCGCCCAAGAAAATATTGGTCTGATCTAAAAGTAAAATTAATCGAAGAAGGTTTTGAGTTGTCCGCAAAAATCGGACAACTGAAACTAAAGTCCACAGACGGTAAAGAGTATGAAACAGATTGTGCAGATACAGAGGCAATATTCAGAATAATTCAGTCAATTCCATCAAAAAAGGCCGAACCGTTTAAGAGATGGTTGGCAAAAGTAGGCTATGAAAGAGTTCAAGAAATAGAAAATCCAGAATTAGCGCAAGAAAGAATGAAAAAACTCTATGAACTGAAAGGTTATTCAAAAGATTGGATTGAAAAAAGACTGAGAGGCATAGCAGTAAGGCAAGAGTTAACTGATGAATGGAAAAGCAGAAAGATAAAGGAAGAGCAAGAGTTTGCAATTCTAACTAATGAAATAAGCAAAGCCGCTTTTGGGAAAACAGTAGAAGAATACAAGAAATTCAAGAAGTTAAAAAGAGAAAACTTAAGAGATCACATGGACGATTTAGAGTTAATTTTCACAATGTTAGGAGAAGCCGCCACAACTAGAATTACCAAAGTAAAAGACGCTCAAGGATTAGAAGAAAACAAAATTGCAGCCAAACAAGGCGGAGAGGTCGCAGGAAATGCAAGAAAAGAGCTCGAAGAGAAGACTGGAGAAAACGTGGTCACAGGTGAAAATTTTTTAGATATTCCAGAAAAATTGAAGAGAAAAAGAAAGAAACTTATGGTACAAGTTGAAGCCGTATAAGAAAGAATTACACTTATTTTAATATATAACTTGTTTGTGTACTTTTTTGCACCCTCAAAAAAGTACGTAATATATATTTAAATTATTATATATAACTTTTGCAATGAGTGAAAGTCAAAGCAGATATAGCATTGTGGAAAGATTAACTCAAATGAAATTAGATATTATTTCAGAAAAACTCGAATTGGAATCTGATTTGAAGCATAAACAGCAAAAAGTTGAACAGTTGAAAAAAGAAGTAATGGATTGGGAAAGCGATATTCAACAAGACATAGAACGAAATAAAAGATTGAAAAAAAGAGAAATAGAGAAAGTAATTATAGAAAGCGATAATTCTAAAGAAAGAAAAAAAGCGAAAGAAGATGCTCTAAATGAAAAAATAGTTTCTATTGATAAAGCATTAGAAAGAATTGAAGAAATAAGCAAAACTTCACCAACAAATCAATAATTTATGGTCTCGTAGAAATGTAAAAAGGTCATGTGCCTGAGACTCCAAATGGAGAAAAATTGCAAAGCCATGTTGCTGCTTCCCTACAGGTGCGAGCCTGTCACAAATTGGACTTTGTGTTAGGGTGAATTTAGTATGTATAATACAATTTACTTAGGGCTGGGTTTCAGCCCATTTTATGATAACAAGATGATAGACAATGAAATTAATCATAATATTGAGTATAACAAAACATTAGAAATAGTATTAAAAGAAATGTGTAAAAGAGTTGGTGCTAATTACAATAAAATCAATTTCAAAAAAGAAGGTTGGTTCAGAACATACGAATGGAGCGAAGAAGAACAAAACGACTTCAAAAAGTGGATAATTAATTATATTTATATGAACCGATTTGCACGAGAGAAACTCCTTGCTTTTCCTATTAGAAGTAAAAAATTAATTACGGAAGCAGTCACAAGGTTTTTACTTGATTATGGCTGGAAATTAAACTTCAAAGAGGAAAAAGTTAATGATGAAAGATATGCCTAAGTTAGAGTCCCCATTTGTCAGAACTCTTTTGCCCAATGGAGATTATATTGTAACTCCAGAAATTTCTCCAGGATACGAATGGGTATTTGAAGATGAAAGTGTAATGGCAATTGAAAAACTGCACGGAACAAACGTAAGCGTTGAAAAAACAAATTATGAGCCTATAGAATTAGAAGAACTGAAAAAACGAATAACTTTGTCCTTTAATCACTTATCTTAACATAAAAGATAAACATGCAAACTCAATAAATCAGATAGATTGTAATATAACCGATATATTTAAATACTAAATCGCTTTAATTACAATATGAAATTATCAAAGCCAATGATTGAATTATTCTCCAAAATAACAAGAGGAAACAACTCAATAGAAGGTTTAGCAAAAGCACAAAATAAATCTGTTAACAGAACAAGTGAAATTATTCAAAATCTTGAAAGAGAAGGGTTTGTAATAAAAAAGAAATCTTATAAGTTAAAAGGCAGTAGGATTAACATTGAAATAGCAAATACCGCTCATGCCAATAAGCTAAAAGAACTTATTTTTCAATATTCAACAATAAAATTTGAAGATATTTTAACAGATAGTAAACTTTTAGTTTTAGCAGCAGTAACTGACGATTGGATGAACATGGATGTTGTTTCTAAACTAAGTGGAATCTCAAAATATATGATACACAGATACAGAGCAATGTTAAAAAATAGGGGTGTAATCATTCAAAAAAACAATATGTATAAAGTCAATGAAAAAGCATGGCCCATTCTTAAGGAATTTTTAGTTGCTTACAAAAATTATTATTCATTAAATGGAGTTGTGAAGTGGAAATATTTGGACGAAGTTCTTTTTGTGGTAGATAAAGAAAATTTGATAAAGGGTGTAATTACTGGTTTTGCAAAGTATGGTAACTATAAAGTAAATGTAAATTATATCTCAGTCTTATGCAAACTTCCGAATAAAAAACTCTCAAAAGAAGAAATATTTGTTCATTCGTTATTTGAGGTGGATGATCCAAGAACATTACATTTAGCTCTTACTTTCCATCTAAAAAATAAGCTAAATTATAATAAAGTGTTGTCCATTGCAATGAAATATGGCAAATACACTGTCTATCAGAATATGATAAGCATTTTAAAATCAAAAGAAGACAGAATTAAGATGGAGTATCTTCCTAAATTTGAACGAACAGATTTCAGAAGAATAGCAAACATGTATGGGGTAAAAAATGTTTAATAAAGATGAATTGGAAAATTTGTTGGTAAACATAGGTTCAAAAGTGAAAAAGCAGATTAAGATATATATGATTGGCGGGTGCGCCCTTTCTTTTAAGGGATTGAAATTGGTTACTAAAGATATTGATATAATTGTTACAAGCAAAGAAGATTTTGATATATTTCATAATGCTATGGAGGAAAGTAGATTTGAATCGATGACTGAAAAAGAAAGTGAATTTTACCTTACTGCTTTGGCTGTTTATAAAAAAGAAGAGTCACGCATAGATGTTTTTCTAAAGCAAGTTGGAAAAATGCTTTTCTTAACAAGAAGCATGATAAAAAGAAGCAATAAATACAAAGATTTTGATAATCTGGAGGTATATTTAGTTTCCAATGAAGACATTTTTCTGTTTAAGTCTATGACTCCAAGAGAAGGAGATGTAGTTGATTGTGACAGGATAATGAAAGAAGGTATTGACTATAATATAGTTCACAATGAGATTGTTGAGCAGAGCAAAGAAGAAGGTAAACGATGGTTCTTTTGGGTGTATGAAAGTTTATGCCGGCTTGAAAATTTTAATGGAATAACAGTACCAATTAAAAAGAAGGTTTTCGATTTGGTAAAAAATAACTGGAGCGAAGCACCCGATGATTTCATGGAAAACATAGAAAACATAGAAAAACACATCCCAGACAAAAAATTGTTGGATGAAATAGCTTCCGCAAATAAAAATAAAAACATTTAAATATATGTATTTACAATGTATTACTATGTAAATACGTACACTATCAGCCGTGTCGATGCTTTACATATCGCACATATTGTTCATATTATGTCCTGGGAAAAAAGAGATAAATTAAGAGGTAAAAAGAAGTGAAACGTGAATTTGATAGAAAAATCTGGAAATCAGGCAATTCTTATGTAGTTACTATCCCCAGTGAAACCGTTGAGCGCTATAAATTAGATAAAAAGTTCGTTACAATCACCATAAGCGATGAGGATTCTTCATCAGACAATACAACAAACAAAGTCAATAAAATCAACCATAATAATAAGACTATCTATAAAGATAAAAAGGCAAATGCCCACGAAGATAACGAAAATAACGAAAAACAAAACCATGGTGAAGATAAAAAAGAGGCAACCCCGAAATATGTTTAAGAAATCTCTCAACGCCGTCATATTCTTTTTCGTCTTCCTAGCCCTGCTTTACCTCTCTTTCCCTCATTTAGCAAAGCTGACAGGTTTCACAATTAGCACAGAAAGCACAAACACAGCAATCACAAGGAGGCATAAAATATATAAATATGACTTAAGTAATAAAAGTATATTAAATATGTAAATATAACTTAAAATGAGCTATAAATTATTGGTGAAAAAATTGATGATAGAAAGCAAAAAGTTGGTAACTAGAGAAGAAATTAAAGAATATTCTAGTTATCTTAAAATATCTTATGAGTCCGCAATTGGCTATTTATTAAGTAATCGATATTTAGACCGCATATTTAGAGGGATATTTTATGTAAATGACGCCAATGAAAGACA
The DNA here is from genome assembly GCA_038044345.1 of Nanobdellota archaeon. GTDB lineage: Archaea > Nanobdellota > Nanobdellia > Pacearchaeales > GW2011-AR1 > VGKP01. The sequence continues at coordinate 1,623 of JBBTAG010000024.1, read as the reverse complement.
ACTTGGAAAATCAAAAATGACATTTTATGAGATATTAAAAGAAGCTTTAAAGATAAAAGGAGTGGAAAAATGGTATTTTGGGCTGGAGACTGCATTGAAATTCAATAATTTAACTCATGAGTACTTTACTATTGATTTTATTATCTCAGATAAGCTAAAAAGGCCAAATCCTATGAAAATAAGAGGTCACAAAGTAAGATTTATTTCTGTTAAGAAAGATCTTTTATTATTTGGCATTAAAAAATCCAGTATTCCTTATTCAGACACAGAGAAAACCGTTTTGGATATAATTTATCTTGGCAATTACAATGGGCTTACGGGTTTGCAAATAAAAAATAAGATAATTGATTATCTTCCTAGCTGCAATAAGAACAAACTTTCAAATTATGCAAAAAAATATCCTAAAACCGTTCTAAATTTTTTGGAGGAATTAAATGAAATTCACTGAATCAGAAACCATAGAATTGAAAACTTCAACTTCAGAATTAGAGGCGGGAATAATTTCTATTGTCGCGATATTGAACAAGCATCAAAAGGGAAAATTATATTTTGGTGTTAAGGATGATGGCACAGTTGTTGGTCAGGATGTCTCAGATAAAACGCTTAGAGACATATCGAGAGCAATTTCAGATAATATCGAGCCAAAGATATATCCTGAAATAAAAAAAGAGAGTATTAATGGAAAAGAGGTTATTAAAATCGAATTTTCTGGTGAACATATTCCCTATTATGCCTACGGAAGGGCATATATAAGAATAGGAACAGAAAAAAGACAGATAAGTGCAAGAGAAATTGAGAACATTGTACTAAAGAAAAACCGAGAAAAAATAAGATGGGATAATCAAATATGTTTTGAAGCTAAATTAGAAGACATTGATGAAAATAGTGTGAAAAGATTTGTGGATTTTGCTAAGCAATCAGGTAGATTGAATATAAGAGAATTTTCTTTTAAAGGTGTTTTGAACAGACTCAATTTGATTAAAGATGACAAGATAACAAATGCTGCGATAATCCTTTTTGGAAAGAATCCTAAAAGATTCTTTGGAAATTCAATTATAAAATGCGGTCGATTCAAGGATGAATTAAAGGAAGAGTTTTTTGATATTAAAGATTTAGAAGGAAATATATTAGAAAACATTGATAGCTCAATTGATTTTTTGAAGAATCATCTAAGGTTAACTGCTAAAATTGAGGGGTTAATTAGAAAAGAGAAATGGGAAATTCCAATTGAAGTATTGAGAGAAGCCATAATTAACGCACTAATACACAGAGATTATTCAAGTAGCAGTTTTACATATATTAAGGTTTATGACTCGAAAATCATTATAACAAATCCTGGTAAACTACCAGATGAGATTAGAATATCTGACTTATACAAAGAGCATGAGTCTATACCTAAAAATCCATTACTGGCAGAAGTTATTTATTATACTGGTATGATTGATGTTTGGGGAAGGGGAATACAAAATATAATTCAGACTCTTAAATCAGAAAAATTAGAGAAACCTAAATTTGAAGAGTCTGCAGGTTCATTTAGGATTATATTTGAGAGACCAGTTATCGCTTCTTTAAGTGAGGGATTAAGTGAGGGATTAAGTGAGGGATTAAGTGAGGGATTAAGTG
>JBBTAG010000023.1:0-3324 GCA_038044345.1 Nanobdellota archaeon | reverse complement strand
TAATTGCACCACTTCCTCCATTTCCACCATCAGAAGCTCCACCGATGCCGCCAGTTCCATTAGATGTTGAACCTCCTGCACTTTGATTGCCAGCTCCGCCCCCTGCTCCTCCAGCATTTGGATAAACGCCATTAGCACCATTTCCTCCATAATAAATAATATCCCCTATATTTCCAGTTGTATTTGCTAATCCACCTGCTCCTCCATCTCCTGCACTAGCTCCTCCATAACCTCCTATTGCAATTATTGTTGCAGTCGAATTAAACCAGCTGTCATAAGCATTTCCGCTGTTAATACCTGGGATACCATTCTGACCAATAGAATAACTATAATTATTTCCTGCGGCAACTGAAATTGTTTTTGCAGAATATGAACCACCAGAGCCTCCACCGCCTGCTCCACTAAACAATACACTGCCACCAGCTCCGCCACCAGCCCAAACTTCAACATAAACAGATGTCACACCTGCAGGAGCTGTCCAATTTCCATCACCATATGATGTAAAGTTTTCTGTCACATTATAAGGTGCAGGGTCAACAATATAATCAAACTCAACATCAGCGTTTTTAACAAGCAAATCAAATGTGTCCTGTTCACCTGCCAAAGATGTTAGATATTTCTTATATTCTCCATAATCTGTTATGTCAAAAGTCATCAAAACTTCATTCCCATCTTTTTCATAAACTTCTACTTGTGCAGGTGCAGATGACTGCGCATAAAGAGTTATATCATTCTTCGAAGTCAGACTCTTTTCAAAAGTTGCTCTTACATAGTCTCCAGCAGGAATTTGCACATTTAAATCATCCTGCGCTTTAACTTTATCATAAATATCTTCAATGTACGTTCTATTAGAATCTAAATGCTCTGCTTTGGTTATTAAAATAATTTCAAATGTCTGATTGCTCAGATGTGGAGTTATCCACTCCACATAATCCAATTTTCCATTTCCATCTATGTCATATGCATCAAATCCTATGTATGAACCATTTTCCACCCAATAAATTTTTATTTTATCTTCTTCACCCACAGAATAAATCTCATTTATATTCGTAAATGACAATACATCAGTATAACCCAAATTATCTGGTGCAGAAATAACAACTTTCTTTCCTAAACCGGTGCTTTCCTCTGACGAAGTAGGAGCAGGAGTCTCATAAGTAACAACATATTCCTTGGCATCATCATTTATCACCACATCTTTTGTTTCTCCATTCAATTCTGAATGCTCATTCATAACAGACTCTTCCACTACTCTGCCAGTCATGCCTTTAATTAAAAAACTGAAAAATTTACTGAAAAACGAATTAGACATATTCGCTTCTTTCTTCCGCAATTCTATTTCAACAACTACCTTTCCAGTAATAGAACCTATTTCCGCATTTGCCTCACTCTGCAGCCCAGACTCAATCTTTTTTACAACTATATTTTGAGCTTCTATTGGCACTTCAACTGAAACATTTTCAGCGACATCCAGGCTGACATTCTTTTTCCATTTTACACTTTCCCCAAGTTTGATGTCATCATGTTCAGTCTTTATTTTAATTGCTCCAGATGACACTAAAATATCAAATTCGTTGCTCTGTATGCTTTCATTTCCTCTCTCAGCAACAACAATTCCCTTTCTTGCTCCCTTAAATCCATCCTCAGCTAAAAGATTCAAAATCTCATTGTCGAATGTAGATAAAATTCCTTCACCTACAGAAAAACGATATCTCTCAGCGCCATCAAAATATTTAGAAAGATCAATTTCCGCACTTTTATTAGAAGAAATTCTAATTTTGGGAATATCTTTTATAAATTTTAATCTGCTCAGACTTTGATTTCCAGAAATTTCATCTTCAGGATTACTTTTAACAACATTAGAGATATCTTTTTCAGAGGAGGCAATCAACTCTCCATCATGCATCAAATCAACAAAAAAAACATCCCTTTCAGCTGAAATATCCAACCTTGACAAGTCAATACTTAACACATAAGTCCTTCCTTCAACAAAATCCTTTCCAAACCCCATTTCTTCAATAGAATAAGAAGTTGAAACTTCCAATCTGTTTTCATTTACATTTAACTTTACAGTTTCATCATCCAAAACTTCTCCATTGTACATAACACTTCCAGATACAATTTCAGCACTCTCATCAGGTTCAAAATTAAGAACAAAGGGATTTTCTTTGCTTGTTTTCCCAGAAACAATTTCTGTGTCAAACACCGCACTTCCAGTTAATGATGTTTCAGAAGATGATTCAGATGGAGGCAATGGAGTAGGAGGAAGATCTGATATGTCTTCTGATGGCGTTTGTGACTCAGTTGGTGAAGGTTCAGAAGATGATTCAGATGGAGGCAATGGAGTAGGAGGAAGATCTGATGTGTCTTCTGATGGCGTTTGTGACTCAGTTGGTGAAGGTTCAGAAGATGATTCAGATGGAGTTTCAGAATCATCTGCATTTTGCTCGTTAACATCCTTAATTATCTTAACATCAAAAGAAACTTCAGGATATATTATTGCTTTTCCAGCAGCACCATACCCTTCTCCACTGCCAAATAAAACTGAATTCTCAACATAATATTTTCCAGAAACAATTTCATTATCAATAAGTTCTGAAATTGGATATTGTTTTGACTGCCCATCAATACTCGCTCTCACAACTGAGTTTACTGGAATTAATTCGCCGTATTGCAAATTAAATTTAATGGTTCCCTTCAAAATTTCACCAGAGTCATACCCAGAACCAAGATTTAATGAAACCCTTCCAGTAGGAGAACCGTTTTCAATAACGAAAAACAAAAAAATCAAAACAAGCAAAATACCAAAAACAGCATAAAAAGTAGGAGAAATTTTTTTATCAGAAATTCCTTTCCCTACATATCTTGTCATAACCTTTTCTCCTACACGCTTATTTTCATATAAGTAAGGACCATATTTCTTTCCACCTTTACTAGTATACTTTTTATGCACCACGTTTATTAATTCAATGTAGGACAAACCTCTTTTATCCTCAAACTTAGAGAAATATTAGATTTATATATGTTTCTCCTACCAATAAGGAATCTATCTTTGTGAAATACCTTTTCTTATTCTTCTATGTCTAACCAAATAAAAAACAAACCCAATTATAAATATCCCAAATAAACCCACAGCAATGTATCCTATTGCTTTATTCCATCCAGTGCCAAAGTCAATTCGAGAAGGCTCTTCAGATATCAACACTCTGCACGCATTATCAATTTCCAATAACTTTGCCTTTGCCTCTTCTATCTTATCTTCTTCATACAGATTTTGAGCTTCATTATAATTTTCCCGCAATTCAGCGCACTCTGAATTACTAA
>JBBTAG010000022.1:0-7443 GCA_038044345.1 Nanobdellota archaeon | reverse complement strand
ATAAAGTTGAGGTTATTGAATCAGATTTATTTGATAAAGTACAGGGTAAGTTTGATTATATATTTGCTAATCTTCCAATAAGTGATAAACACTGGAATTTAAGTGTATCAACTCTTGACTTAGTTAAGAAATTTGTTATAGAATCTCTAAATCACACAAAGGAGAATGGCAAAATATATATTGTTTGGGCTTCTTTTTCAAAAGTTTCTCCATTAAAACAATTCTTCAAAGAGAAAAGATATAGCTATATAGAAATTAAACAGAGAAAATTAAACCGCATGTGGTATCTGTTTGAGATTTCATTGTAACAAAAGAGTTTTTAAATTAAAAACTTCTCCTGTGATGATGGTAGATTTTAACGTAAATTGGTATGAAAGATTGTTAAGTAAAACAAATGAAAAAGAGATACTTGTATCTAAGTTACGTTCACTTTTAGAAGGAAAAACTCACGAAACTTGTTTGGAAATTGGTTTAGGTACTTCTCCTTATTTTGCAAAAAATCTCTCAAAGTTCTTTAAGAAATATGTTATTGTTGAGAAGAGAAAAATAGAAGTTTCAATACCGAAAAAAGTAGTATTAATCAATGAAGATTGGGAAGATTGCGTTTTAACTGAAAAGTTTGATGTTATAATTGCTTCTCATGTAATATACTATTTTAAGGATAAGAAAAAGGCATTTGATAAGATATTCAATTCATTGAATGATGGAGGAAGAGTTTATTTTGGAGTAAATGGTAAAGAGTCAGATTATGGTCCATTAAAAATTGCTTTTTCGGAATTAATCGGAGAGGAATACTCTTTTACATATGATGAGTTGATAAGTCTACTAAAAGGAAAGAAATACAAAGAATATACAGTCCCTTCTTCAATTAACTTTAATTCACATGAAGACCTGTATGAAACTTTGAGAATTATATTTGATCATTATCCAAATCAATATCAGAAACTAAAAGATAAGATGATTGATTATTACTCAAAACATTTGAAGGGAAATACTTTTATTGTAGACCAAAAGATTATTGAAGTTGCAAAAGACTGAATTAAACTGACTAAAACATATCATGTAACCAAAGCAGTTATTTTAAATGCAATAGATTCATTTAAAAAAAGTGTTTACCAAAATTTTTACCTTTCATATATGATTTTTTACACAAATGATATGGTTTTACTAACCAAAACTAATAATCTTAAAGTAACTCTTTTGGAACTTCGTATTGCTTATATGAAAGAACAATGTCCTGTGCTTGAGATATCGCTCTTTTACATAAAGTCATCATTTCGTCATATTGCTTTTCAACTTCTTTCATTTTTATGCTAGAGCTATACCTTGCTTCTTCTCTCTCATCAACGGCACTTTTATTTTCTTTTTCCTTATAGACTATAATTTTCTTAATGAATTCATCATCATATTCAATTAACCCTTTTTCTTTGACATACTGAATAAATATGGCAGTACACCTTTGACTTCTTGTTTCTACTCCGAATTTGCATAAAATAGCCAAAGCACAATAATATAATGAATAATACCATTCTTCCGGAATTTTATAATCCGAACCAGAATTTTTGCATATTTCACAAAATCTCAAGCTGTCTCTTGCTTTGTCTAAATATTCTTCTGCCTTCTTAGACGATGACCCAACAATAAGCAATCCTTTATGTTTTTTCCCTTTTTCCTCATCCTTTCTAGCTGATTCAAAACATTCTCTAATTTTTGTGCTCATTTTGAAGTTTCTCTAATGAATTTTATGAAGTTTTCCTGTCCAAATAAGACTATTCCTTTTTTTAAAGCTTCAGTATATGATTTATTTTTATCTTTTATTTCATGCTTTAATTCTTTATTTGTAAGATTTATAGAGTGTATCTTCTTGTTTTGTGTAATTTGTATGTCAGTTATTATCTTGCCTATTTTCACAAAACTTTCTTCATTTGAAACTAAACTTAAAATATCTATGTCGTTAGCTTCTTTTGGAGAGTGAAGTATGCTTCCGAATAGTATTAAAAAATCAACATGGTTTTCAAGTTCCTTAAAATTATATCTCCATTTGCTTTGCTTTAATGCGTCTTCAGTAAGCAGAAGAGCCAAAGTTTTTTCTAATAGGGGATTATTCCAATTCAGGCTTACTTCTAGTACACTGGTTTTCTCAGACCCGATTGGATTAAGGAGAATAAGATTTTCTTTTTCTAGGTCCTTCAATAGTTTCCATGACCCTACTCTACTTATCTCTCTTTCTTTTGACAGAGAAGTTACGGTATGCCTCTTACTAATATCTTTTAATAAGGTTTTCAGTATTTCGTATGATTTTTTTATTACCATAGTATTAAATTATCAGTTAATAACTATTAACTTATTGGTTAATAGCTTATTTAAATCTTTCTTTTCTGGCAACAGATAAAGAAGTTGAAGAGCTTTTTCATAAATCAGAGACCACTAATTCAGTTGAGGGGTTAGATATTCATTTAATATCTGATGGAAAAGAGTATATAAGAAGTCTATCATAAAACCCTTATTACGCAATAGATTCATTATAAGACCATGTGTTTTCTAAAAAGTTTACCTTTAGTAGGTGTTTGTTTACACAAAGAAATTGGGGTGTAAATAAATGTGATTTTTAGAAAGGTTTAAAATATGTCACAAGCTTGAATTTTTATGGCATTATTAGAAACTTTGGAAGAATTAAGACAAAGTTATAAAACTCTAGTGAAACCAGATATTGAAAAGGGGGCATTGACTATAGATTCTAAATATAATTTAGTGTATATATGCACCCAAATAATAGGACTTAGCGAAGAAATAGCTGAACATCATTCTGGACTCGGTTTACTTGCCGATGCAAATTTAGTTTATAAAAGAATTATTCAGCAAACAGAACCTCCAATAGCTCTTTTAAATAATTTTGAAGTAGGTTTGGCGCAAGTTAGACTTTCCATTGAGACAGATAATAGATATAGATAACTGCGTAGCTTAGATGACATGATTTATATAGTCTGATTTCGTATATTGGATATGAAAAAGGATGATGGAAGAACTCATTCTCATGAGTTTTTAGAAGGTTGCAGAATTAGAGCAATTGAACTTTATAAGAGGGGAGAAAAAATTAATGATATATCTTATTTTTTAGGATTTCATAGAGGCGTTGTTTCCAAATGGATATCTCTTTTTACAAAAGATGGCAAAAAAGCGCTTCTAAGCAAAAAAGCCAAAGGTCCAGATTATAAATTATCTGAAAGAGAGATTAAAGAAATAATGTCTCTTCTTTATGATGATGCAACAATTTATGGTTTTGAGAATCCATTATGGAATTGTAAGATGGTTCAACAAATTATTTTTAAGAAAACAAATAAAAATATTCACACTACGAATATTATGAGATTATTCAAAAAGTTAAATCTCTCGCCACAAAAACCTAAGAGGATTGCCTCTCAGAGAGACAAAAAAGCTGTAAAAAAATGGAAGATAGAAGAATGGCCTAAGATTGAGGAACATCGACGGAAATGGCAGGCAATGCTTTACTTTCAGGATGAATCTGGAATATCTTTAACGCCCGTTCTTGGAAGAACTTGGGCACCAAAAGGAAAAACTCCTAAAGTTTTAGTAACTGGAAAACGTGGTGGCTTTTGTGTAACTTCTGCAATAAGTCCTGCTGGAAAATTGATTTTCAGAATAGAAAAAGGAAAAGTAAAAGCAATTCAACATATAGAATTTCTAAAGCAGATAATGAAGCAACATCCTCATAGAAAAATAATAGTTATTGAAGATAGTGCGCCTGTGCATAAGGCAAAGAAAGTTGATAAATTTGTTGAAGAAAATAAAAAGAAATTAGCAGTTTACAGACTTCCATCATACGCTCCAGAATTAAATCCAACAGAACATGTTTGGGCATATCTTAAAGCACACGAATTAAAGACTCATCAGGCGCAAAATACTGATGAGTTAAAGCATCTTGTAAAAAGAAAAATGCAGAGTATTCAAATGAAAAAACAATTGATTCATTCTTTCTTTTAATAGAGTAATGTAACCTGTCCCGCGCAGTTATCTATAAAGTCAAATAACCATTTCTTTATCCATCCTATTCCCTAATCTTCTTAGCCAATTCAGCAAGCTTATTATCATCTTCCCTCTTATAATCATGACTTGAAATATATCCTTCATATTTTTCAAAGTATTTATCAACATTTGAATGAATAGCTTTCCATTCTTTCATATCTTTAGTCCCATGCATTGGAAATAGTTTAGCATGAACATGATCGACTCCAAATCCTTCAAAAATCATGCCTGTTCTGGCAACATCATTTAATTTTTTATCAAGCAATTTAGCCACTTTCTTTACAGCAGCAATTAATTCTTTTAAAACATTGTCAGGCAAATCGAAAGGATAACTCGAATAATGTTCCTTTGTCACAACCACTGAAAATCCTTCCGTATTAGGAAATATTGATAAAAAAGCCAGATGTTTTTCGTCTTCCCATATTTTATGGCATGGCATTTCGCCCTTCACAATTTTGCAAAAAATACAATCATTTTTCATTTATCTCACCAGCCTCTGTAATACCTTCAAAATCTATGATTTTGATTTTGAATGGGACTGAGAAAATCATTCTGTCAATTTTCTCAGGATTTCCATTGCCTTTCTCTTATCAACATTACTTCCCAGTTTGGCAATAATAAGACCCATATACCCTCCAGCTCTAAGTCCTGGTTTTTCTGCAACAATTTTAGCAATTTCTTCCTCCAATTTATTATCATCAACACTTTCAATCTTCAATGCACTTTCAATATTAGTTCCAGAAGCAATTTTTGACATAATACTTTTAATATCACTTTCTTTTATTTTTCCAGCAACAAATTCTTTCAATATTTTTTCAAGTGCCCTTTCACTTAATATTTCTCGTACATCATCATAATTTTTCTTCGTCTTAGTTGCAAATTCTCTAGGCCATAGAACAATCATCTTTGCAACTAAATCAGCGTCTTTCTTATTTATTCTAATTAAAACTTCAAACTCATCGACTTTATTGCTCTCAAGAATCAAATTAATCAATTCATCACTTAATCCTTTCTTCTTCAATTCATCTCTAATTTCATGTCTAAGTTTAGGCAAATTCTTCTTTATTTTGTTTATTCTTTCTCTCCCTATTCTTAAAAGAGGCAGATCAGTTTCAGGATACATTCTCGCTCCTCCTGGTAACGGACGTAGAAATTCAGTTTTTCCGTCCTGAAGAGCATTGCGAACACTGCTTTCAGTTTTTTTATTCTTTATATCTTCCAGTTGCCTTTCAATTTCTTTATTTGAGGTTATAACCATCATCGTAGGATCTTGAAATCCTTTAATTTCAACCCTTTCATGTCCTTTAATGCTTACATTAATGTCCTGTCTTATTGTTCCAATTCCTCTCTTTACTTTGCAAGCCCTCAATATTTCACCAATCTTAAGAGCAGCTTCTTTAATTTGTTCAGGATTTTTCATTACAGGTGAAGTGCCAATTTCAACTAAAGGAATTCCTAATCTGTCAAGCCTGTAAATTGCACTCTTAGCGTCTTTACTTATTATGCGTGCAGCATCCTCTTCAAGTGCAATAGACTCAATCGGCACTTTCCCAAAACTTGTTTCAATAAATCCAGAATGAGCAATCAAAACAGTTCTCTGAAAACCAGAAGTGTTTGAACCATCAATAACTGTTTTTCTCATTACCTGGGATATTGGATAAATTTCGCAATTCATCAGCAAAGCGACTTTGATTGTTTCGTCAAGCGCGGATTCATTTATTAAATGCGGTGGCTCCTCATCAATTTCAACTAAGCAAGTCGTATCATTGTAACCTTGATATTCGAATTCTCTATCAAGCAAAGATTCATGTTTAACTGCAATATCAACTTCTCCCATCTCACCAGCCACCTTATGCAATTTTCTCTTAATAGAAAAATGAGGCTCATCACTTCTCAGATATCCAGGACAAGAACAAAACAACTTTCCAGTATCAAGCTGCTGATGTATCTCAAGCCCAGATTTAAAGCCTATTTTACAATAGTCTACCATAAAAAAGATAAACAAAAAGGGTTATTAAAAGTTACTTAAGTCTTTTTTCATGAACTTCAGTTCTACCGCCATCAAAACCAAGCTTTTTTGCAGAATTATCATAGATCATAACAAAATCTGGACCAAACTGAATCCAATCTTCAGGATGTTCAGAAAAAATAGGATGTTTTCTTGCGCTATAAGTCATTATTTTTTTAAATCCTATTTCTTGAGCCAAAATTTGTGCAAGGTATAATCCAGCCACACCGAAAGGAACACCCTCAGGCAATCTTGCATTACTTGAAGATTGTATCTGAGAAACTAGCATAGCATCGTCCTGAGCCCAAAATCCAATAACTGCTGCCAAATTAATCTCATTTCTTTCATATTGATCATAAACATTTATTAAAAATGGAGAATCGGATCTTATTCCTCCGCCTTTAATTCCTCCATGTATTATAGTACCCACTCCGAAATCAGAAGAAATATGATATCCTGATAAATTTTGTCCAGAAGGAAGAACAATTGATTTAGGTGTTCTCTGTATTACTCTTTCAAGATAGTTTCTTTGATTATCCACAAAATCTGCTAATCTGTGGGATACTTGAGGAGAATTGCCCATTGAAAGAGAATAATGCTCAATCATCATTTTATTTTCAATAGAATAAGTTGGAGATTCGATCAATGGAACAAGGGAAAGAAAATTTTCATTAGGACTTTTTCTCATGATATCCTTATGCTGTGGATGAGGAATACACGGATTTCCAGTAAAATATGGATCTCTTGGATCAGCAAGATTAAGTTCACAAACATCATCCTTCATTAGTTCCCAAGAATTAGACAAATCTTGTTCAGTAACTATATTTCTTTCTTCCATTACTATCGGAAGAACCTCTCCATACAAATAGGTTCTTAATCCATTAAATCTGCCTTCACATTTTATTGCTTTTCTTTCTTTAGTCATGAAAAAGCATGTTCTAAAGCGTTTTTAAATCTTTCTATTTGTTACCCTATCATAGTTACAACAAACAAAACATTTAAATATGCGCAAAGCGCATATAAATCATGGCGGCAAAAGCAGTCAATTGGCAGGAATGGAATTTTGCAGAAAGTTATTTAGAAGAACAAAAAGCCATTTCAGGTATTTATTTACAATATGAACCAATTTATTCTGCAAGTCAGACAAGGGCAATTTTAAGGGAATCTGCTCCAAAGGCAAAATCTGGGCAAAATGGACTAGAAATAATCATTAATATAGACTCAGCATTAAGAAACATGAAATAAAAACAGAGTAATTAAACATTTAGTCTTTCACCAATTTCCCCAGCCATGTCTTCCAACATCCTCTCTTTTACATAAGCTTTCCATCCATAATGCCCAAAACGAATCCAAGTTTGACAAAAGCACTCTCTGCAAGCATATCTTCCAAG
>JBBTAG010000021.1:0-2555 GCA_038044345.1 Nanobdellota archaeon | reverse complement strand
ACTGAAAACCATCTAAGAAAAGATTTAAATTGACAGCAATTGTACTAACAACATGATTAATAAGAGGGGCCTCAATGAAATAATCTCTGTAACACTTATGATTCTTTTGGTCGTTGCAGCAATAGCAATCCTCTGGATTACTATAATATACCCATCTTTTCACCCACTCGAAGAAAGCATTGATAGAGTTGTAAAAAACCTTACAGGGGTTGGATCTTCAGAACAGGTTAGCAATTATTGCTCAGAAAATTTTATCAAACCCATTGAATGCAAAAATTACCCAACTGGCAGTACATGGACAACTCAACTTTCTCTGCAAACAAAACTTGCCAATGCAGAAATGAAAACAAAGGAAGCAAAAATAACCTTAAAACTTTCAGGAAACGAAACAGAATATACTTACAATTCTAGTTCTAATTTAATAAATTCAACCAACACAACACTTAATATATTTAACATTACCTTTATCGATTTAACAAAAAATGCAACTAATGTTTACACAAAAGTAAATTTTTCTAGCAACACATCCAGCAAAGAATGCACTTACAATCTAGTCTGCTCAATTGCAAATCAAAATTTAACTGAAAATTTCAACAAACCAAAAAACGAGAATGTCCTTTGCATATATAATAACAACAGTCTTATTTCTTCCGAAATATGCTCATTTTATCTTGGAAAAAGACCTGGTGCCTATAGTTTAGGTCTTAACATCCCTGCTGAAAGATATATCTCAACTTGGGGCCCTACATATGAAGGAATGAATTTTTCAGACTTTACAAAATATATCATACAGCCATTAATGGATTGGGTAAATAGTCATCCAGAATACAAAATTACCCATCTTGCTGCAGCCAAAGATATTCCAATAGCAGTATTCTTTGAACATCAAATTATTGCATTCTCAGGAGAATTCTTTTTAACATTTTCTCGGAACTTTACTTCTTTCGATGAAGTAGTAGCATACAACTATAATAATAAATACGCGGGAAAAAGAGTTCACTTTGACCCAGAAGATTATAAAAAAGAAGAAGGCAAATATACATTAAGATTTGCAGTTTCATATCTTACAGGATATACGCTTGAAGATGTCAAAAAAATGATTGAAAAAGCACAATCTCCCAATCAAAATTTATCTCAAAAATATTGGATAGCTGACAGAGACACTGACGCCTTTTCTGTAAGAGAAGAAGATTTGCTAATGACAAAAGACTCTCTTATTGTTGCAGGCATACCTGAAAGCAACATTATTCTCGAAAGAACAAGCAAACCAAATATCACGGATACGAGAGAAATAATAGGATATGGCGGCCCTGGATCTCATCATGCAAATTACACAAGATATTGGATAATGGATGGAGGAATAGATTTTCCTATAAGTGATAAAGCAATTATGACCAGTTACGAAAGTTGGAATGGGATGACGTTTACTGGGGGGCCTAATAAAAATCGCGCCACTACTCAAGAGATAATTGCAGACACCTTCCACTCAAATTCAACCTCGGGCTTCAATTACAGCAGAAGCTTTTCTGGAGCAGCAGGAACTGTTTCAGAGCCATCATTAGGAGGAGTAAATAAAATAGACCGTTTCTTCGGTGCATATGCCAATGGCCTTACTCTTGCAGAAAGCAGCTTAAGTGGGGGTGCCGCAGATGTTTATTCACTTGGTATTAAGAGAATAGTTGTTGGAGACCCTTTAATGACTATTTTTGACACTGATAAAAAGCTAAATGGATATTTATGCAGTGCAGACAGTGATTGTTACAGCGGCAATTGCGATTCCAATCCATCAGGAATAAAAAGCTGTCACGCAAATGCAGAGAATTGTGTCAGAGAGACATTTAAAGAAACTCTAAGTGACAACTCAATATGTTTAAATGATAATGAAACTATAGACTGCGTTAATAGCGTCTGGCAAAATAAGATTGTTTGTTCATCAGAAAAAAAATGTTCTGCAGAACCAGATAATTCTGAATATAATTACCTTCTTGAAGATTACCTGTCCAGAAATAGTTCTTGTAAATACACAACAGGATATTTATGCAGTGCAGACAGTGATTGTTACAGCGGCAATTGCGATGCGGATTTATCGGGGATAAAGAGATGCCATGAAAGTGAAAGATCTTGCCCAATTGATTCTGTTTCAGAAGCAATGTCAAATAGTTACAGATGCTTCAATGAATCCAGTAAGATATTTTGTCAAAGTGGAGAATGGTCAAATGACAAAGTGTATTGTGAAAAAGGATGTGAAAACGGATTATGTATTGGAAAAGATGAAATTTTTATTCCTGATGCGGCTTTTAATTTTTCAAGAGGATATCTGTCTGCAATAACTTTGCCATTAATTCCTGCTAATAGAAGCATAAATGAAATATTCAAATATGCCCCAGTTACGTCAAAAATTTGGCTCTTTAGAAACGGAAATTACCAATATGTTTTCATGAATTCCGCGCTTGGTCAATGGCAGCCAAATCTTGAAATTAATATGGGTGAAGGATTCTACTTTAAAACTGAAATTAAAAATTATTTTATTTAATTAGATGGCACTCCGCCTGAAT
>JBBTAG010000020.1:0-6831 GCA_038044345.1 Nanobdellota archaeon | reverse complement strand
ATGCTTCTACAACTATTTTTCGGTTCTATTTAAAAAGGATTTTCGGAAACTCTAGAACTAAGGAAAACTATAAATAATATGAAATTTAATAGATTAGCGAAATTTGTTGGAACGGGATTGGTTGGAGTGAGTACCTTATTGCCGATAAGTAATGTTAATGCTGATAATTTAGAGTTAAGAAATAATGGTGGAGGTACCAGTGAAGGTATTGGTGCAAGTATCCCATTGTATGTTGCGCATCAAAGTGGAGCTTTTGAAGAAGGATACGTTGGAGTCGATGATAGTTCTTGGGCAGGGAGTATCCCTAATCCAACACAACCAGAAATGAAAATAATTACTAGTCCATATGGTGCCGAATTGAGGACTGATAAGAGACCATTAACCAGTGAAACAATGTTCCACGCGGAACTTTCTGCAGTTGACAGAGATAATCCAAGTGCTACAATAAATACAAGCACTAATAGAATTAGAGCAAAAGTGATGGATGATTTGAATCAGAATGCATTATATATTCTTAAGTCATATAGGGATTCTGCTTATACTCCAAGTGGACAAGAAATTAATTTTACGACTAATTTAGTTAGTGCGTTGGGTGGAAGAACAGTAGGTAAAGAATTCTGGGTAAACTGGCCAGGCATTACCAACTTACCTTCAGGATATACAAATGGAACCATCGACATATCATGCAAGTTTACCAATCAATTATCTCAGACAGGCAATCAAACTCCTATAACCATAAATTTATCTGAGAATCAGGTGTCTGGACTTGAATATATATTGACATCTGGGACGAATGTCAATGGTGAAGCACACATTGAAAATGGTACAAATCTTGTTTATACTCCCAGTACTTCATTTATTGGGACAAACAATATCAATTCAAGATTGAAATGGGAAGGCAATGATATTGGAGATATTAATTATGCTGTTGGAGTTACAAATCAAGCAGTTCCAGTATTATACACCCCAAGCATAACAGGCATAACAAACATGGGCGATGGAAATGTTCAAATTGGCGCTCGTGTCAGCCCAGGATACAATCATATTTTGAATGAAAGCACGAATGTATATGCGCCAAATTGGATTCCTGTTGCAACAAATACAGTTCCATTTGCAAATGATACAAACCAAGTGAATACGTCATATTCTGTGCCTGCTGACAAACCACGAGCTTTCTTCAGAGTTGGAAGCTATTGAAAATCATTGGAAAAGCAAAGAATTATAAAACCTTCAATCTTAGAATAAATATGATAAAGGAATTTAAATTTATGTATGATGATTTTTCAGATAGGTTAATGATAGCAACAAAAAAAGAGGTTGAAGTTATAGCTGGAAGCGTAAGAATTTTGAATACGGTACTTGATTTCACAGTAGAGGGAAGGATAGCAAACATTGAGTTGTTTGAAATATCAGATTATTTAAAATCTATGGGAATTAGTTCGAGTATATTGAATAAAATAACCGGCGCTGAATTTTCATTTAGACTAATAAGAAATGGTTATCTAATAATGGTTTTATTAAAAAATGGAAAGAAGATTGAGAGAATACCTTATAACATTCATTTGCCCAATAAAAATCAGATATTGCTCACTCAATTTTAAGTCTTTTTGCCAAACTTCTTTTGTATTCAATTGCATGAACAAAATTTATATGGTTTCTAACGTGGCATAGTGCTATTGAAAAAGTGATATCATCACTTAAAGAATAGAATAATTCATATCCTATATCGCCAAACTTCAAAATTTTCTTTTCTATGGCTATTATTTTGTCAAATTGAGGAAAAATTTCTAGAACTTTATTGTTTGAAATTCCCCTCATTGCATTTCTCCAGCTGAAATTCTTTGTGAAATTAATCTTTTTATTCTTTATTTTTTCATTTATAATCTTTTCAATCCCTTTTTTATTATTAATTAATTCAGTCATTTCAGTATAGGTGTTTGTTTATTTATAAAGATGGCGGGATGTTTACTAATAATATGCCTGTTGCACAAGGTGGAGCAAATGGAATATATAGACCTGGCACAAACTTTGTCAATTTCACACGCAAAGACTCATCAATACCATATATAACCGAAATGAGGATGAATGAAGGGGGGCTTGTTGACCTTGTTGTGACAAATGCCCTTGCGGGAGAGACTATTACACCGCAATATGCAACTAATGGATTGAGCGGTGCGAACTGGATTTCTGACACGAATAATTCTATTTATGTTCCTGTGACTCTGAATAACTTTGGAGTTCCAACATCTGCAACGATATCAAATGTTCCGGCTTCTACTGGTTCTACGTTTTATAGGGTTAAAGTTGAGTGATTAAAAAGAGCGGAGAGAAAGGCTTTCTTCAGATACGAGTCATTGAAAGTTTGAAAAACGAAAGATTTAAATATTCATATAAATATGTATTATTAGGTGTACAAATATGTATGAAAATAAATATAAAAATCCTACACAGTCGAATATAGAAGACTTGAACGATTTTCTTAATCTCATTGCTGATGTCAATGAGCCGTTAGAATTATTCGCTATTGGCGGCACAGCAATGCTTTTGAAAAACATTAAAGAATCAACAAAAGACATAGATTTCTTAACAACCGAAAAATATGAAAAAGTGAAGAAAATCTTAAGTTTAGCAGGATTAAAAGAAGAAAGTTCAGATAAAATATGTAATATTTGGCGATTGGATAGGTTAAGGATAGATTTTTTTTATGATGGATTCATAATGGGCATTCCCTTTCCTGATGATTGGAAGAAATTATCCGAAAAAATTGCTGAAATAGGTAAAATTAAGCTCTATATACTCAATTGGTACGATTTAATTATTACAAAAATTTCTCGTTCTGAAGAAAGAGATATAGAAGATATAATCGAAATAATAAAAAGTCAAAAAGTAGATTTTAATTTTTTGAAAAATAGATATTATTCAATTGCTGAAACTGCCATTATTGCAGATTTCGATTATAAATTTAAACATCTGGAGAGAGAATATGCTAAACGCAAAATTAATTAAAGCATTGGAAAAGAACGGCTTTTTTTTGGAGTTTCCCAATTATAATTCAAATGAGGAGATGATTGCAGAGATTATAAAATCAGACAACTCGCGCATTTTATTTAGTCTGCCACTTTTGTTGATGAATGCAATAAATTATAAAAGAATAAGTTTAAATCTTGATAAAAAACAAAAAAGAGAGTTCAATAAAGCAATATTAATTAGTGCAGAGATATATAGAAGAGAAGATATTGATAATCTTCTTTCTTTTGTAATAAAGAAGAATAAGATACTGGGGGATTATCCAAAAAACGAATTTAAGGAGTATTATAGTCATTTTAAGGATAGCAGAACAAATATTGATGAAAAGGAAAAGATAATCATCAAAAAGCAATTGAAATTGAGGCTTAATTTAGATTTAAATAAAAGTCTGAAAGTGTTATTTTCTCCTGCTAAAATAAGAATCATGAATAAAATATTTAATCATCATAAATTAACTAATACAGAATTGAAATATTATTATAAATCAATTTCCAATATTAATAAATCTGTTTTGAATGAGGATTTACGAAATTATTTGAAGATTATTCAAATAGCAAAGAAATCTGTTTAAGTTGCACCTACAATTGATAACTTTGGAGTTCCAACATCTGCAACGATATCAAATGTTCCAGCATCAGCAGCCTATGTGCAAAGATTTTATAGAATTAAAGTTGAGTGATTAAAAAGAGCGGAGAGAAAGGCTTTTTTCAGAGTTAAGAGCGAGTAACGAAAGTGTTATAAATAAGCTTATTTTTAGATTTTTATGAAGCCAAATATTGAAGATTTAAAGCATAAAATAGTAAAAGTATTAAAGAAGAATAATGTAGCTAGAGCAGGAATATTTGGCAGTTATGCTCGGGGAGAACAAAAAAAGGGAAGCGACATAGATATTTTAATTGAAGTTAAGGGGAAAAAATTCAGTCTAATTGATTTGATTGGTCTTGAGATGAAGCTTAGGAAAGCAACGAAAAAGAAGGTTGATTTGCTGACTTATAATGGTATTAGCCCATATCTTAGAAATTCTATTTTAAAGGAAGAAGTCAAAATATTATGAATAAAGAAACAGAGGCATTTGCAAGACATATAATAGATAGTATAGACTCTATTAAATCTTTTTTAGGAAGTATGTCTAAAGAAGAATTGCAAAAAGATAGATTAAGACAAAGTGCAATAATCAGGGAATTAGAAGTTATTGGCGAGGCAGTTAAGAATTTACCGGAATCTGTTAAAAAAGAATTTAAAAGTATTCCTTGGAAACAAATTGCAGGAATGAGAGATAAATTAATTCATCATTATTTTGGGGTTGATTTGAATGTTGTGTGGCAAGTTATCGAATTTGATTTAGATGTTTTAAAAGAAGAGACTAAAAAGATATTAAACAAATCGAGATAAAACAAAACTGAATAATCAAGTTAATACATCATATTCTGTGCCAATTGATAAAGAAAAGGCTTTCTTTAGGGTTGAAAGTTATTGAAATTTTTATTGAAAAAAGATTACAAAATCTTTACTTTGTCAAATCCTCTAAAATCATTATCTAATGTAAGCAGTGTTGCATTATTCAATATTGCTGTTGTGTAAATTAGTGCATCTGCGGCTCCCAGGTTTTTTTCTTCTGCTATTTCTGAAGCTTTTTCAGCTATTTTTTCATCAATATTTATAATAATGCTTTTGTTTTTTATAAAATAAATCTTTTCATCAATTTCTTTTCTCTTAAGTTCTTTATTTTTTAGAAGTTTTCTTTTAATTTCAAATAAGGATAGAGAAGAAAGAGCAAATATCTCCTCTAACTCGATTTTCTCCTTAAAACTTCCTTTTATCAGATAGTCCAGCCATATTGTGGAATCAAATAATTCAGAATCTGTCAAGTTTTTTCCTCGCTTCTTTTATTTCTTTAATCATTTTTTCGGTTGAATAATTTTTAAAATATTTGGATAGAGAACCAGCCATTGATTTTTCTGGTTTCATATGTTTTACAGTTATCTTTGTTATTGCTTCGTCATAAGATGAAGCGTCTAAAGATGCTTTCAATTTTTTTAATAGCAAAATCGTTTTTTCGTCTACTTGTATTGTTGTGACCATAATATTATATAACTATATACTATATAAATATTTCGTTTTTCTTTTTTTAGTTTTTCTTTTAAAAACTGTTTAAAATCAAACAAAATACCCATAAAAACCTTCGGAAGGTTTTTAAAATTGAATTGTTTTGTTAATATATGAAAAAAAGAGGTAATTTGTTTGCTTTTGTGTCTGCTGTTTTGATAGTGGTAGTATTTGCATTTCCTTTGGTGAAGGCGGATGAATTGAATCTTGCGGTCAATGGAGCACTGGGAGGTTTGAGCAGTGACTTTAGGACTGTGACTGATTCTGATTCTAATTGGAATTATGATGGTTTTGATTTAGTTGCACCTACGACGCCTAGCAATTATTCCAGGTTTTATTCAAATGTTTCTGAAAACTTACTTTCTGTAGATGTTTGGTCCTTCAATGGGAGTTCTAGAACAATAAATTTAATTTTTGACACTAATCCGGCAGCATCTGGGACACTTGTTTTGTCATGGAATTATTCTTCAACTGAGTATAATGTAACTTTGAAAGATTATGGGACTGACAGTACGTATACAACTCAGGTTGAGAGCGATGTTAATATGCGAAATTCTTCCTCATATTCAAAAAGTTCTACTGGGACAAGATATTTCACTTTGACTGTTATTCAAAATGTAGTAGGGACTACTGCTGTTCCTTCCAGC
Organism: Nanobdellota archaeon; assembly: GCA_038044345.1. Classification (GTDB taxonomy): domain Archaea; phylum Nanobdellota; class Nanobdellia; order Pacearchaeales; family GW2011-AR1; genus VGKP01. The sequence continues at coordinate 1,051 of JBBTAG010000020.1, read as the reverse complement.
GGCGGAAGTTCTGGTGGCGGTGGTGGAGGCACAGTTGAGGAAGTTAAAACATTTTCTTTAAAGATAATCCATATAGGATTTATATCAGTTGATAAAAAAGACAAGATAAAAATACCCATAGAGGTAGTGAATGATGGACAGTTGAACCTTGTTGGAATTAAATTGGGAGTTTTTGTTGATCCAAAATTAAATGGCAGTCGGAGTATAACTGCCGCTCTTGATATTGATGAGATAAGTTCTTTGGCTTCGGGAGAATCTAAAAATGTGACTTTGACTGTGAATATTGATACCGATGAAGAGGGAGAGTATAATCTGAACATTCAGGCTCAGATAGACAGTTTGTCGTATTCTGATAGTAGCCTTATAAGAATAAGCATAAAAGAAGGAAAAAAAATAAAGGATAAATTTATTTTCATTGAGAATTTGATTTCTGAGAATCCTGAATGTGCAGAGGTTAAAGAGACTGTTGATGAAGCCAGACTCCTTTTTGAAGAAAGGGATTTTGGAGCTGCAGAGAAAAAAGTTAATGAAGCTATTTATTCATGCCAAAGGTTGTTGTTGAAGCTTCAATTAAAAGATTTTGTCTATTCAAATAAAACTGAAATTATGATATACACAGTTGCAATAGTGTCTGTACTTTCTGCACTTATTGCGTATTACTATTATAGAAAAGCTAGGCTTATGAATGGACGTTAAATTTTTTCTTGACATTATTTAGGATAAGAAAGATTTAAAAGTATCCTTGGCTTTTTTTATATCGGGATTAAAAGAAGATGGTGAAAGAAGCTAGTTCGAAAAAGAAGGCCAGCATATCAGAAGTTAAGGAGGCGACCACTGCAATTCAAGTTATAAAGAAGGAAATAGGCAAGGCTTTTTTCGGGCAAGAAGTTGTTGTTGATGGATTATTGAGAGCATTGATTTGCAATGGCCATGTATTGATGGAAGGAGTGCCTGGCATAGCAAAGACTTTATCCATTAAGACGCTTGCTCAGGTTAGCGGTTGTACTTTCCAAAGAATACAATTTACGGCAGATTTATTACCAACTGATAT